>JAYSTG010000001.1:0-18160 GCA_043719965.1 Saprospiraceae bacterium
AATATTTCAATGCGATCGATTGCAGTATTCAAGATATCAGTATCTGCGAGAAACACGATTCTAAAATGAGCCTTGTCTCTATGATTAAATCCGGTACCGGGCACTACCAAGACCTTATGCTCAGTAAGTAGTTTGTAAACAAATTCTGTGTCATCTTTAAACGTATATTTCCTTAGGTCTATGTTAGGAAAAACATATAAAGCTCCTTTGGGTCGCACACAAGTAAGTCCCGGGATTTGTATGATACGATCATGAGTCAACATGCCTTGTCTATAAATTCTACCCTTTGGGGATACCAGATCATTGATGCTTTGATATCCCCCTAGTGCTGTTTGAATGGCAAACTGTGCAAGTACATTGGCGCACAATCGCATACTAGCCAGCAAAGTAAGTCCTTCGATATAGGATGTTGCTTTTTGTTTTGCACCACTGAGGATCAACCAACCGCTTCTGAAACCTGTAGCTCTGTAGTTTTTGGATAAGCCACCCAATGTCATATAAAATACATCTTCATTCAATGAAGCTATCGGGATATGCGTGTGACTATCAAATAAAATTTTATCATAAATTTCATCGGATAATACGATGAGGTTTTTTTCAGCAGCCAGATCTGCTATTTGTTGTAATATGAATTTTGGGTATACAGCTCCCGTAGGATTATTAGGGTTGATGACTACTATAGCTTTAGTCTTGGGTGTAATTTTACTTCGAATATCTTGTACATCTGGCACCCAATCACTAGCTTCATCACAGATATAATGGACAGGTGTTCCGCCCGATAAAGTTACCGCGGTAGTCCATAAAGGATAATCAGGTGATGGGATCAAGACTTCATCGTGATCATTTAACATTGCTTGCATAGCCATCACGATGAGCTCACTCACACCATTGCCTATATACACATCATCGATCGTGACACCCGATATACCGATCTGTTGGGTATAGTGCATGACTGCTTTGCGGGCAGAGAATATGCCCAAGTGATGGGAATAACCTTGTGCATCTTGTATATTTAATATCATATCACTGACGATCTCATCCGGAGTGAAGAGTCCGAAAGGCGCAGGGTTACCAATGTTGAGATTGATGATATTGTGTCCTGCGAGTGCCATCTCATGTGCCTTGTCGAAGATGGGCCCACGAATCGCATAACTAAGTGTAGTGAGTCGATTGCTTTTAAGAAATAGATTGGATTCCGTATTCGAAGGTTCTATTATGGATAACGGCGAAATTAAGTTAAATACCGGAGAATCAGGCAAGGGAAAAATGGATAAGTTTGTGATTTGTAAATGCCTAAAATCTTTACAGGAGATGATTATTTTTTATTGAATTTTTAGCCAAAAAAGCAATATGTTTTTCGACTTGACCTGCTCAAAGGATAAGCGATGAGGATCAGTGGTCTCGATCCTTATAATAAGGTATAAACCTGAATTGTTTAACGACTATTTTTGTATATTACTTTGTTACTTTCTTACTTTTCTTAAGTATAGTATTAATTCGAACCTTGGAATATCCGGTAATGACGGAAAGCGTAGATGCCGAAAGTCCATTTTTAAAGCCTTTTAAGATCACATCTTTTTTTTCTTTTTCAATACCTTTTTCAATACCTTTTTCAATACCTTTTTTGTATAAGGTGTCCTTTTCTAAATCGATAAGTACGGGCATAGTTTGTAAAATTTTAATTGTTTTACCTTCAATTTTCCTCAATCGTGAAATCACCATCAATTGATTTACAAATTTACGGAATAAACTTTGATTTTTAGAAGCTTTTTTAAGCTTGTTGATGATAATAGTCAACAAAGCTTTTGTATGTTTTTTTGGGTATTTACAAAGTATGGTCAAGAGTAATTGTTCAGGGGAAGATGAATTTATAAACTGCTCTGGATCTAGTTGATTGAGATGGATAAGATGAAAAGATTTGTACACGTGGTTTTCTTCAAGCGTATGCGGCATCATTTTCATTTCAGCTCCAAGATAAATCACAAAATGCTGTATGCTTTTTTTGTACTTTTTGAGTAAAATTCCATGATATTCACTTACCCTGTAAACCATGTCAACCTCATATTTGGTTTGGAATTCGATGTGTAATAGAAAGTTTTTACCATCATCCATTTCTATATCATACAGAAAGTCAACTTCCCGTTCCGAAGTAGTTTGATATTTGACAGGCAACTGCTTACTTTTTTTGATATGGCCAGGAAGGTAGGAAACAACTAATGGCATAAATAGTTGCTCTGCATTTTCTTTAAAAATCTTATCGTATATATTGCCTACTTTTTTGATAGTATTCGTCATAATCTTTAATCCATCTTCAAGATAGTTGTTTTGGTTAATTGAAATGATCTTGTTTGCTAAACAGGATTAAACTCCGGCTATCCTTCGCTTATATTCAGCAAGAGCTTCTTCCAATCTTTCTTTCGCGGTACCATCTCCTGGTACATTATGGGAGGGATGAATATGCAATTTCACTCCGCGATTGGCCAATATCTCGGCTACGGTGACTACGGTCATCCATACGGTCGTGATAAATGCCATGGTGGATACAGGACCTACTTTATCTTGATGATGGATTAAATTTACTGAGGCATCACCTGCAGGAGCACAAGTATCTACTACGAGGTCAGCAATATCAAATATAGTTTTACCACTAGAATGTCTTGAAACCTTGCCTTTGGCTTCAGCAGCAGAACCATAGGCGATCACTTTCATACCTTTTTTCTTTGCTTCCAGGGCTACATCGATATTGACATTATTAATTCCGGAGTGTGAAAATAACCACATCGTATCCCGTGTGTCAAAAGTATATCCTTTCATAATCTCTACTCCATAACCTTCTACGCGTTCCAAAAAAATAAATTGATGGACTCCCATCTCTCCGGTGATGCGAGTGAAAAAAGTCAGTGGTAATTCTACCATGGGATGAAAACCAACAAAACCTCCGATTCGAGGATACATTTCTTCGACCGGTATAGTGGCATGGCCGCAACCGAAAGTATGAACCCACCGTCCTGCCTCGATACTATCTGCCATGATTTCAGCAGCTTGCTGAATAGCATCCAATTGTGTTTCTTCTATACGGGTCATGATATCCCGTGCATTTTTGAGCCATTGCTTTGCTAACATTTTTAAGTATTAATTAATTGAACTAATGAGATTATATTGATTATTGAACACTAAGATTATTTAAATCTTTTTTTCGAAATATATTTAAAGTAAGCATTCCCATGCCGACTAGCGCAACGAAAATGATCGTTGTAAAATGATGAACCCCATAGGACTCAGATATATAACCCATCAAGTTATTGACCAAGATATTTCCAAATAAAGAAATCGTCAATGCTAATCCAAACGCGGTACCGGATAACCGGGCATATCGATTGCCTATGAGCCCGAGCATGACTGGAAAACCAGCAGCTATTCCAACACCACAAAGGACCAATCCTGCAATAGCCAAACTATAAATACTTGAAGTCCACAAAACAACATTTCCTATGCCCAAGGCGATTAAAGAGACTATCACAATTTTTTGATCAGCGGTATTTCTAAATATACTGCCTAAAAGAATACGAGTGAAAGCCATGCCTACGACATAAAGGGATAATCCAAATAATGCATTGCTCGTAGTACAATCCAGTTTATGCTGTAAATAGGTTGTAGTCCAATTACTAATCACGGCTTCAATACTACTTTGACAAAAAAGATAAAAACTAGTCAATAAAAAAAACGGATGCTTTAATAATTCAATCCCTTGGCTTAATGGAATTTTTTGATTTTGCTTGGGTTCAGGGAACTTAGTAATGAATATAATGAGGGTTGCAAGAATGGGTAGTAATCCAATGCTGGATATGATCGATTCAAAAGAAAATTGTTTATTCAGACTACCCAAAATCAGTGGCATACCCAATGCTCCTAAAGCAAAAAATACCCCCAGAAGACTCAGATTTGCACTTTTATTGGTAACACTAATGTCTGAAACTAGGGCATTGCAAGCGCCATTGAGAGCGCCTCCACTAAAGCCAATCAACAATACACAGATGCGCAAGACGATCAATGATCCGGCATAAGCTACCCCTTGAAAGCCTATAAAAATCAGGATACAAGCCAGCACCATAAATAGTTTGTATCCATATCGATCACAGATCGGACCAAAGACTAGAGATCCCAATAAAATTCCAAATGGAAGTATAGAAAACAATGTACCAGATTCAATCTTATCTAATTGAAATTTTTGTTGTAAGTCGATCGCTATGGATCCCAATGTAATAAGTCCGGTACCAAACAATAACATACCCAGACAAGCAGATAAAAACACCTTAGATGATGACATAAAAACCACCGGTTCAAGGTGAAGATAAGTGATTTAATGCTAAGTAAGCTGCTCCATATAATGCAGTATCATTGGGCAAGCCAGAAGCTTCAAAACTTACCTGGGTAATACTGATAGGTTGGGTCCATTTGGCGGCTTCAACTCGAATATCTTGAATGAATGGAATGGCAGGGCCAAATAACCCGCCGCCGAAAATTATTTTTTCAGGATTGAATATACTAATGAGATTGGCGCAAGCCATACCCCAATACATAATACACTCAGGTATGATTTTGATTGCAATAGAATCTTGCTCCTGGTAAGCAGAAAAAATAGTATGTGATGAATATGACTCTTTTGATAATATAGTAGAAACCTCTGGATGTGCATGGATAATTTTTTTTGCAAGATTAACTATCCCCTCTCCAGAGGCAAAATATTCGAAATTGCCGCAAGAGGTATATTTAATGTCGAATGGTTTTTGAAGCGCCATCCATCCAATGGCCCCGGCTATATCATGGCTGCCTCGTAATATCTTTCCATCACAGATAATACCGGCACCGATACCAGTACCTATAGTCAGATAGATAGCATCCATACAACCTTTTGCATTTCCTTGCCACACTTCTCCCATAATGCAACAAGCACGGTCACTATCTATTATGACTGGAGTTCCTTTGGAAATAGATTTTATATCCTCTAAGAGTGGATAGTCATCCCACCCACGAATATTCGGAGCCCATACTGTACCTGATTTGGACCTACTGATTCCTGGCACAGAGATACCAATAGATTGAATAGAAATGTTCGAATTTGAAAGATATTCTTGAATTTGATCTTTAATCAGCTGACCAACCTCTTTGCCTTGCCTTCCTTCCAGCAATATTACTTTTTTGTCTGACAATACTCCTGTAGTACTGAAGACCGCAGTAGCTAGTTTCGTACCACCTAAATCCAAACCTAATATTGCCATGCCTTTATCACTTTGATTTTTTTATCCCTTCTCTATGGATTACTTTGAGCAGTGATTTTTTGCGTTTGGCATCGCCTAAAACTTGCCAGATCATAATACCAGATGCCATTTGTTTGGCCAATAAAGTTTTTTGTCTCATGGTTGGTATTCCATTATAATATAAAATGTTCCCATCAGGTTGAAGCCACTCATCCACTTGATCAGCTCCGGCATAGGTGCTGATTATTTTATTATAATTTAAACTTATGGCTTTGGAGGAAAGTTGAGGCCCATAACCATATCCATAAAATGGGACACCCAAGGTCATTTTATCCTTTGAGATCTTTCTTTCAATTCCAAAATATCGTAAATCTGCTACGGCGTCGGTAAATGTTGCGTGAGGTCCTGGCTTTTCTGGTCTCCAAGGGCCCGTACGATCATAACTCATAATATTGATAAAATCAAAAGCGTTCAAAGCAGCATCCGTAAATTGATTTTTATAGTAAACAGCGACAGCTGCTGAAATTAGTTTTTGATGCGATCGCAATGCAGAAGCTAATGCTACCACAAAGGGCTCATAATATTCGTCGATATTACTTCCTTCCAGATCGACATCGACACCATCGATATTGTATTTTAGCATCGTCGAGATCAAATTTTGTATCAATAAGTCTCTTTGATCGCGAAGTAAATGATGATATTGAGGCTGCTTGGTCCCACCACCGATAGAAAATAATACCTTAATATTTTTACGATGTGCTTTGTCAATAAATGGTATTAATGCTGAAAGGTCTTGTGTGAAATTTCCGAGGGAATCCGGATTGAGAAACCAAAGATTGATATGTGTAAGGTATTTGAATGCTCGGATATCCGGATCAGCCATCGCCGATCTTAAACCATAGTATCCTACAATTTTAAAGTTTGGATTCGCCTGTATATTTTGGATACAAAAGATAAGAATAATGAAGTAAAAAAGTTTAATAAATCTCATAATTCGGCACGACTGCGATCTTTACAATTTTAATCGAATACCAAGACCATTCAACCCCCTTGTGATGAATACACAGAGCAAGGCAAATACTATGGATTTGATCAAACCTATTCCTCCTACCAGTACTACTTCTGGTAAATGAATGCCCAAGGTCCTGGTGATTGCATATGCAAAATAAGGAATCAAATAACACAATAAAGTGTCGGTACCTGCTGGTTTAATAATCGAAAACCAACCAGCCTTGCCATACACATCTGCAATCCAATAAATACCAATAAATGCAAGTAAAGTAAAAGCGCTGCAGATAAATAACCATGCTGGAGTAGCTCCAAGTTTAGCAATACCCCAATAAGGTCGAGTAATATAGGTAAGTAAAATACATAAAATCGCAAAAGACAATAGTGCTATCATCAGTCGCTTGGGGTCAGATCGTTCTTTGAAGTATCGAAAAATATAAGAAGTCATAACCCCACCCATAGTCAATCCCGCAAGCGTCCCACCTCGGATAGGCTCTGGAATAAAAGATAGAAAAGAAGGTATCATCTTTGCATGATGCAGCATGCTGAGAACGGCTAAAAAAATCCATGCACCGACAATGACATAAAAATTTTTCTTAGCAAATATCGTTATCAATCCTACAGCCAAATACGACCAGCCAATCAATCCCAATATACCCCACCAATGCTGGGCAAATCGTTGAATAGCATCGTCTGGCCCTCCTCGATAAATAAAGGCCAATACGAATAGTGTGGCTATACCTATACCTCTAAGGCCGTTGATGAGTAGTGGATTAGTAGTTTTGGAATATTGATTCCATATCAATATAAAAGATAGACAACACAATGGATTCCATACCGTACGAGCTATTCCAGTAGCTTGAGCATTTATAGTTTCACCATTTACTAAAAAGACACCCATTACGATCAAGGCTAGAGTCTTAGATAATACATGGCGCACCAAACCCCAATCGGAACCTCCTTTTTTCCTCCTAGCTTCAATGGAAAAAGGTAGTGATAACCCCACAATGAATAGAAATGCAGGAAATACAGTATCGGCAAGTCCCATGCCATCTACGCCTCGTTTTACATGTTCCAGCCAGATCGGAATACCTTCTAAGGACCATAGATCATTGACAAAGATCATCAAGAGCATCGTAAATGCGCGAAGGATATCGATTGCGTCTACTCGAATGGGTATGGTGGTTGAACTTGGAATATCAGTCATGGCCCTTTGGGTTTAAACAAAGTCTCCTAAAAATAGAATAAATTGGAGTAATTGGACTGATGAAAAAAAATGCCTTAATTTTGTAAATCCGAAATTGTTCATATGGAAACGTTAGAAGAAGTAAAAAACATCCTCAAAGAACTTGCGCTTTTTCAAAAAGAGACAGATTTAAAGTTCAAGCAGACAGATTTAAAGTTTAATCAGACAGATTTAAAATTTAAACAGACTGATAATCAACTGAAGGAATAGGGCAAACAATTGGGAGGAATAGGTGAAAAATTTGGTTCGTTCACTGAAGGATTGGCTTATCCATCCTTGAGAAAAATTTTATTTCAACATTATGGTATCGATAACACCTCAGCTAATGTTTTGAAAAAATTCCCTAATGGTTCAGAAGTAGAATTGGATGCATTCGGATATACCAATGGTAGCATTAATAATGCTGTCGTGGTAGAAGTTAAAAGTCATCTTCAGAGCAAACATATTTACAGTTTTGTTCAATTATTGAGCAATTTCAAAATATATTTCCCTAAGTAAGCAGACAAACACCTTTAAGGGATTTTAGCTACTGTACGAACTGTTTCTAAAGAATTAAAGGATGAAATATTCGAACAGGGCATTCATCTTGCAATCATTCATGACGACATTTTTGATTTTGCTAAAAACCCTAATGGCATTGATTGGAATGCAACGGGGGAATAATTAAGTGCTATCATTCATAGATGAGGATGACCTAATCCACGATAGCCTTCTTAAAATAATCCTCCACTTCTTCACTAGTGATTGACTTCATCGGACTGACAAGTCTAAATCCAACATAAGGCGAATCTGTGTTCCACCATTTGCTTTTAGGAATTTGAGGATCTCTCACCTGCCATTTGGCTTCTGACTTCAATCTGTAATTGGGTAATAAATGATCTGGATCATCATCGATATAAGCGCCTCCTTTGACAGTCCGGCTATGCTTTTTAGTAGGGATCATCCAAGGATTAGTATTGGTGGAAATAAGCAACTCGTAATAGTCTGCTCTGTAATCATCAGAGGTCCACTCGGCCACATTTCCAAGCATATCATATAACCCCCAGGAATTGGGCAATTTTTGGCCTACCTTGTGATATTTATCGTCAGCGTTTTCATAATACCACGCATATTCGCCCAGTTTAGTGGCATCATCGCCAAAATAAAAACGAGCAGTAGATCCTGCTCTACAAGCGTATTCCCATTCTGCTTCAGTCGGTAATCGATAGAACCTTCCTGTTTTTTCATAGAGCCATTTACAATATTTCAAAGCACCTTGTTGAGTAGTACTGACCATCGGAAATCCATCTCGATCTCCCATACCAAAAGTGAGGTTTACGTATTGAGGTGTGGGCCTGGTGATTGCATCAGCCTTATACAAATTGGTTGGATGCTCGGTTTTATCAGCATCTTGATCTCGCTCTTTAAAGCAGTTGAACTCATCAAAAGTAACTTCATAAATGCCTATGTAAAATGAATCGATCTGGACTGTAGTCTGATGGGTACCCATCGTTAGGACTCCAGCGGGTATAGATTTTATTTTAAATGAAAAGAGGGTGCCAGGTATGGCTTGAGTATAAACATCAGATTGGGCAGTGGCCGTACATATAAAAAAGATCAAGCTAATAGTTAATAATAAACACCTCTTATACATACTTTGAGATTAATAAGTTGCAAAGATATTGTTCAGATAGTATTTGTTATTTTTATTCTATCATGTTTCACCGATTTTATAAATATTTATTATTTTCTTAAGGATTTCACATCGATCTAGAGCATACAATGATAAAATCAATAGGTAAGCGCGGAAAAAGACTAAACCAGTCCTATTATCAATCATCTGATGTAGTTTCCCTGGCCCGCGATCTTCTAGGAAAGGTATTAGTATCCAATGTAGACGGCCACACTACTTCCGGCATCATCATAGAGGCTGAGGCATATCGAGCTCCCGATGATCGAGCCTGTCATGCTTATAATGATCGAAGGACAACACGAACGGAAGTCATGTTTGCAGCAGGAGGCGTCGCTTATATCTATGTTTGTTATGGCATACATCACTTGTTTAATGTAGTTACTGGGGTGCCAGGCCAAGCGCATGCGATATTAATTCGAGCGCTCCAACCCTTGGAGGGCTTAGATATCATGTTGGAGCGTAGAAAAATGGATAGACTTGAGCATAAAATTACTCGGGGACCTGGAGCACTTTCAGCTGCGATGGGATTTCATGCTTCGATGTCTGGCCAAAGTTTGATAAATAATATTACTTCGATTTATATTGAAGACCGAGGCATTAGAATTGCTGGAGATGATGTAGTGTCAGGCCCACGGATTGGAGTTGAAAGCGCTGGAGCAAGCGCCTTATTACCATGGCGATTTTATGTCCGGCAAAATAAGTTCGTAAGTGCAAAGCGATCATGATGAAGACTTCTCATTTTACCTTCTATCGGATGATCGCCTTGCTGTGTGCTTTGTTCTATGCTTTTATTTTTTTAATTCGAAAGGTAAATTTAGGCTCCCCTGGTACAGATTGTTTTTTTGTGAAGGTATTTGGGATCCCTTGTGCAGGATGTGGGGGTAGTCATGCCATACAACATCTCATGAGTGGGCATTGGATCGAAGCCATAGTGTTTAACCCTTTAGCGGTTCTGGTTCATATTGGCTTTATGATTACCAGTGGATTCCTTTTATTCGATGTAGTATTTAATAAACAATATTTAGTGTATGGCATGAATAAAATGCACCGTTATTTACAATTACGTTGCGTCAGTATCCTCCTTGCCCTGATGTTAATTATTTTTTGGATGTATAACCTTATTCGTTACTATTAATCTATACTTTGATGACTAAAATTTGTAACCAAATCCTTTAAAAAATAAGTTTTGGATTTAGATTCACAGGCTTCATCTTTGCAAGAATTATTACGATATCCTAGGACATTCATGATCAATCTTAACAGTAAACAATCCAGATGGAAAATCTATCTATCGGCAGCTGGAGCGATCATCATGATTCTTTCTCTGGTCTATGTGAATTACCTTGCAACTAAACTAGGTGCGACAGAGCGACGAAGTGTTGAACTTTTTATAAAAGCTCAGGTGGCCCTCTCTAAGTCCAGCAGTGATATTAATAAAGATGTAACCTTCGAATCGCAAGCCATAGAGGAAAATAAGACGCCTCTGATTGCTACAGATGAAAATGATCACGTGATGAGTGGACGCAATTATGGGCCGATTAAGGATACGAGCAAAGTGTTTTTGGCTCGCCGATTGCTCAAATTAAAAAAACAAGGGATTCAACCCATCCGGTCAGAGCTCAATAATGTCTATTTTGAAAATTCCGAAATTCTACGTTGGCTTAAATTTTTCCCTTACATCCAACTCATGCTATTGCTTGGATTTCTAACCTTAGGGGCTATTGGATTTGGAGCTAGTCAGCGGGAACAACAGAATAGGGTATGGGTCGGTATGGCCAAAGAGACGGCTCATCAATTGGGTACACCCATAGGAGCTATATTAGCTTGGGTAGAAAATCTTAAACTTTTATCTCAATACGAACCCGATAAACTTGAATTGCTCGATGAACTAAGGAGTGATGTCACTCGATTGGAATTGATCGCTGAACGGTTTTCTAAAATTGGATCAAAACCAACCTTGGAGCAAACTGACCTCAATCAACAATTGGATCAATGTCGTAACTACATGGAAAAAAGGGCTTCAAAAAAAGTGAAGTTTGATTTCCCTGACTTGAATGGTGAGCATACTTATGCTATGATCAATGCTCCATTATTTGATTGGGTGATGGAAAACCTTATGCGCAACTCATTAGATGCTATGGACGGTACCGGAACGATCAAAGCAGAAATCTACAGAGATGACGATCAAATCTGTATCGACTTATCGGATACTGGAAAAGGTATGTCGTCCAGCCAATTCAAACAAGTCTTTGAACCCGGTTTTACTACTAAAAAAAGAGGCTGGGGACTGGGTTTGTCCTTAGCGAAAAGAATTATTGAAAACTATCACAAGGGTAAAATCTTTGTTAAAAAATCTGCGATTGGTGGGGGTACCACATTTTCAATAAAATTGCCCGGCTAAAAGAACAGTAGTCGAGTAAAACGAATTTACAACCCATTATTTTAAAAATTCCACCAATAACTCCTTGAGTTGCTCTTGTTGATCCACATGCACCCAATGTCCAGCTTCTTTGATAGTCTCAATCTTGGAATTGGGGAATAAATCGTATATCAGTGGATAATCTTCTGATGTTATATAATTGGACAAAGCTCCTCGTATAAATAGGGTGGGGTTAGTATAGGGCGATGCTGATGTTAAGGTTATATTGATTTCATCATAGTGTTGATATAATACTTCCAGATTAAACCTCCACCTGAACCTACCTTGATCATCGCGTACTAGATTTTTTAATAAAAATTGTCGAATAGGATATTCTAGAATTTCTTTTTGCATGTATTCGTCGGCTTGGATTCTATTCGTGATTTGATCAAAGTCCATACTTCGCATCACCTTAAAATAAACCTGATGATGCGGTGGATAAGACTTGGGAGCTATATCGATGATCACCAGCTTTCTAATCAAGTCCGAGTGGCTCAGCGCGAAAAAACCAGCAGCTTTACCCCCGAGAGAGTGGCCCATTAAATAAAATGACTTCAGATTCATGTCCTGCATGGTCTCCAATAGATCATCCCCAATCGTTGAATAATTAAAACTTTCATCATGGGGTGAAAGCCCATGATTTCGTAAATCAATACTGATAACACAATATCGATCCGATATGGTTTTAGCAAAAGTCTGCCAATTATCAGAGGAACCAAATAATCCATGTAAGATGACTAAAGGCTCACCTGTTCCAATCGTCCTGTAAAATAATTTCAATGGCTAAGCAATGAATAGGAATGAGATTACATCAATCCTTCAATGATTTTCTCTTCTGTGATTCCTTCCGCTTCGGCTTTATAGTTCCGCACAATACGATGTCTAAGCACTAGTTTTGCTATGGCTTGTACATCTTCAATGTCGGGAGAATATTTACCATTAATGGCTCCATGTACTTTAGCACCTAAAGCCAAAAACTGAGATGCTCTGGGTCCGGCTCCCCAAGAAATATATTGTTTTATTTGTGGTGTAGCTCGATCTGTAAGTGGTCGAGTCTTACTGGCGAGATTTACTGCATATTCCAACACATTGTCAGCGATAGGGATTTTTCGAATGACTTCCTGATAGAAACTGATGTCATCGGCATTCATAACTAATCTTAGCTCTGGTTTATACAGCGAAGTGGTGTTTTTAACGACAGTCACCTCATCTTTAAAGCTTGGATAATCCAATAATATATTGAACATAAAACGGTCGAGCTGGGCTTCTGGTAGAGGATAAGTGCCTTCTTGTTCTATGGGATTCTGAGTAGCTAATACAAAGAATGGCTTAGGCAATACATGTTTTTGACCGCTTACTGTGACTGAACGTTCCTGCATGGCTTCTAGAAGCGCGGCTTGAGTCTTAGGTGGAGTACGATTGATCTCATCAGCGAGCACGATATTGGCAAATACTGGTCCCCGATTAAATTTAAATCGGCGTCCCTCATCCAGTATCTCAGATCCGGTAATATCACTAGGCATCAGATCCGGAGTGAACTGAATTCGATTGAACTCCAGGTCCAAAACCTGAGCAATAGTAGAGACTAGTAAGGTCTTGGCTAGTCCAGGTACCCCTACCAATAAGCTATGCCCATTGGAAAAAAGAGAAATTATCACTGCCTTTACGACCTCATCTTGGCCTATGATGACTTTGCTTACTTCTTTATTTAACTCCTTATAGGCTCTGCCTAAAGCGTCCACCGCTTGTACATCTGTCATGTTTTCTCGCTGCATATCGTTGAATTGGCCACAAAAATAGCACAAATAACATAGGTGCTAAATATTAGGATTTAAATCTATTCTTAAAGAAATGTTATATCATGACCTGAAGTCGAAAAGTCAACGTTGAGAATGATATTATATAAGCTGGCCTCAACAATAATATACGTAGAGCTGAGGTGTACTTTTTTACTCCACTTTCATCCATTTTATTACTTTGGAATAATATTGGAAGTTGAGATTCATAAAGTATAGACCAGTAGGTAATTGTTTTATCGGTATCATATGTTCACCTTTGAAGATTTTACCTGTTTTCCATGTATGACCAGATACATCAGAAATGTGGAAGGTAGCAGCTTCAGGGATATCTACATGAATCTTATCGAAAGCGGGGTTAGGATACAATTTCACTAATGGATCGGCTGTATTGTTAGATTTAAGACGACTGCGATCAGATTTTATTGCTAAGGATGATTCAAACTCTACAGCTCCGATGGATGGTGGATTCCGTAAGTTTCGCCCATAATAATCCGTAGATATACCGTTGGCTTGTTTTCCTTTTTGATAGGCTTTGCTGGTTATCGGTATTGAAAAATTTATAGCATGTATTGTGGGGTCGCCTAAGATTTGTGCTGGGTCCGTGATGGGCAAGATCGGACCAGTCCAAGAGGTTTGCCCTTCTTTAAACCAAAGATTGTTAGAGTAAATAAATGTAGTAGGCGCCGTATTGGGTCCAATGTTGACATCGGTGGACAATGAGGTTGTGACGATGAATATATTATTCTGCACCGTATTCCGCCCACTCGGCTCGAATCGCAATGGATCTACCGATTCCTGCAATATGCGCATAGCCCATCTTCCTGGACGAAGGATCGTATTATTGATCACTTTACAATCCACCGCTCCTACAAAAGCAAATGGGGTCTCTGCGCCTTCAAAGATATTGGCATATACTATTACAGTACTGGCTTCGTAGGTTGCATTCTGGGGCCTAAAAAATTCTAATCCTGTGCTTCCGCCGATATTCAATGCTCGTGCACCTCCATTGGTAAAACGGCATCGTCGTATTGTAATTTCTTTACTCCCACCCTTGATTTGTATACTGTTACTTCCAAGATTGGTGAACTGAATGTTTTCAAATAAGCCTCGATGACATCCTACCATATCGATACCACTACCACCGCCTGCGCCATTCTGAAAGACGCAATTTTGCACGGTGAAATCATCTACCCCGGATAGTTTTAAGAGATCATTATTGCCCACAGCATTGATACTTCTAAAAGTACAATCTTTGATCAGTACGTGATGTGATGGTGTTGTAAATGTCCCTGCATCGTCGATATTCAAGCCATTGCCTGTCTGACTTTGTGCAATAATTCCATGTAATTCTACATAAGCAATATCCGAAAAATGGAAAGATTCTGTACCTCCGGTGAATAATACATTCTCACCCGATGCAGCCCTTATTACTATCGGAGCACCTGCAGTCCCTATAAGGTTAGTAATAAAAAAAGTACCTGTATAAGAACCAGCGTGGATGATCACCGTGTCACCTGCTATGACCTGACCTTGCATAGCATTAGGGGAGGTCCAGGCATATCCACTTCCAATATGTAAAAGTCGGGTATGTGCAACATAAGGTATACCAATTAAAAACATGACTATCCATAGCATCGAAGGGTTAAACTTGTACGACATATTAATATAGGTTATTTGAGCAATGAATTTATAACAAGAACTTAAGACAAAATATTGTCTGTTGACTCTTAAATTACCTCAAGAATGACTCTCTGATATCGTGTCAATGTTGGAATACCATGGTCTTTGCCTTCTACTATGATATGAAAGGTAACTCCCCGTGGAATATTGGATGGAATATCCACTTGGGCAGTTTTGTTTTTTTGATGTATTGCTAATCGAGTTGTAGTACCACTTGCCTCCGGATAGTGCCAAAATGAATATGTTATTTTATCACGATCAGGATCATTCCCAAATGCTTTGATCGTGATTGTAGATCCTGGATTTACCTGGATATACTTTTGTTTTACTTTGATTACTGGAGGGTGATTAGCGCTGTTGACTTCGGAGACACACCAATCTGCACGTGCTGCACAGTCGGATTGGATGGCAGCCAGCCAACGGGTCTGAGGGTAAGCCTTATCCAATTTCTGTATCAATGGATTAAAGTCCGATGCCTTATCACCATCTTCCCAACGATTCGTGTCGATATTTGATCGTATAAGCCGACCGCCCCATCCACCGTAAGCTGGGTTTTGTAGGTTATTCAGACCGACATCTATCAAATGCAAATATGCCGGAGAGTCACCTTCAGATATAAAGTCATAGCGTTCAAAATTTCCCCACATGGTATTTTTGAGTTTAGCAATATCGCCATGGATATGTTCATCATCACCCGCTTGTTTTTGACCATCACCATAGCTGTAATAGTTTTCTAATAGTGGACCGTGATGTTGGATGATGTGTTCGCTCATAAATTTTCCTTGCAACCAGTGCCATTCAGAGGAGTCAATCAATCGTTTCCAGGGATAAGCCAAACATCCAAATTGATTCGAATTGTAATACACTTTGACCTCCGGCCAATGGATGGATATATATTTTTTATAGGTAGCATCCTGATCCAAAATCGTATAAAGGATGGCTTTGTCACATACTTTTTTATAGATGTACGGCCATTGTACTGCATTGAAGTATTGGTCTTTTATGGATTTCAATGCTCTTGCTATCGTATTCGTACCTCCCCATACTTGGAGATAAAGAGGTGTCAAATCCTCATCTAACAGTTTCTCTTTGATATACTCAGAACCATCCGTAATTTTATCCATTTCTCCTTCGAAATCAATATTCCCTATCCGGATAAGGCTTCTCAGTTGATCGGCAGTAGGATATCCACTTGCATGTTGACTCAACCTTGGATAAACGGCTTCGTAATCATCGATTAATCCATTCATCCATTCTGTGCCTGGCCAACGCAGATCAGTTTTTTCTCCGTAGAGTTTTTTTGTCATGTCCATTTCTGAAATAAATCGAGTGCCTTTTCCATCCCCTTTGTAATGCCACATAGAGCTACTATAAATGAGACCTTCAATTTTGAATTCATTGGAATAAAGTAGCATCCTGATGAATGAATCGACATCATCAATTTCGCCATCTGTCGTGATGATGGTGCGAGGTTGAGCATAACCTTGCGGTATGCCATAAAACAAAATATTTAGAAAGACAAATAGAATTAAGTTTTTTATCATAACAATCAAGGTTTACCCAATGTCCTATAAGCCAATAGTGTGCTGAGTATAATAAAGATCGAGCCTAATAAAAATGCAGATCCAGGGAAATGAATAGGGCTGCTAGCTCTGGTAAAATAATAAAATACAGAGGTCATCAATAATGGTCCAATAATAGAAGTCACACTCATAAGGCTAGTCAATGCACCCTGCAATTCGCCTTGCGCGTTGCGTGGAATTTGGCCGGTGATGATACCTTGCAAAGCTGGACCTGCTATACCGCCCAGGCAATAAGGAATGCTAAATAAAAACATCATCCACCCTTTGGTGGCGAAGGCAAATAATAATAGACCCATAGCGTATAGAGAAAAGCCTAAATAAAGACTTCTTTTTTGGCCAAGTTTAGGTATCGTATATCGAATCAATACAGCTTGAACCAAGGCAACTAATATTCCTACAAAACCAAGTGAATATCCCACCATTCGCTCATTCCATTGAAACGCATGCATATTATAAAAAGTCCAGGTACTCTGTACAGCATGAGTAGCAAGATATATAAAGAGCAATGAGCCAACCAGGCCTATTGCTGTCGGATACTTTTTCAATTGCAATAAACTTCCTATCGGATTAGCGCGCTTCCAATCAAAAGGTCGACGATGTTCGGCGTCTAAAGATTCTGGGAGCACAAAATAACCATAGAGCCAATTGAGAAAGGTCAATCCTGCAGAAACCAAAAAAGGCACCCGCGGTCCTATCTGGCCTAGAATGCCTCCTAATGTAGGGCCTATAATAAACCCTAAACCAAATGCAGCGCCCAACATCCCGAAGTTTTGAGCCCGATTTTCATCATTGCTTACATCAGCGATATATGCGGCTGCAGTAGTAAAACTAGCCCCGGTGATCCCTGCCAGCACTCTTCCTAAAAATAACCATCCTAAGGTAGGCGCCCAGGCAGCCAGTAAATAATCCAAACCAAATCCAAATAATGAAATCAACAAGATCTTGCGTCGCCCATATTGATCACTCAATGCTCCAAGGATGGGCGAAAATATAAATTGCATGATTGCAAACGAAAACATTAAGTATCCTCCGTATTTACTGGCATCAGATATCGTACCACCAGTCATGCCTGTCAATAGCTTAGGTATCACAGGGATGATGATACCAAATCCGATGACATCAATCAGGATAGTAAAAAATATAAATCCAATACCAGCTTTCAAATTTTTCATACTACAAATCGCCGACGAATTTATAGCTATTTAGTCATAGTAAGGTACAGAGGATCTATGGCCCTGAACCAAGCAGTGCAATCATTCTTGATAATATTTATTCACCAAATCAAAAAAGGTGGCCTATGGCGAAATTGTTAATGAAAAAAACGGTTCTTCGCCGTATTTAGTGGGTAAAAGAAAAAGCGTTATTTTTCGAAAAAACTAAAGAAATGAATCAAGAGTATCTATTTGCCCAAGCCATAGGGTTGCCCGAGCCATGGTATATTGAAAAGGTAGAATTTATTAGAGGCGATTCAGAAAGTATGTTAATTGGAGGACAA
>JAYSTG010000002.1:0-6212 GCA_043719965.1 Saprospiraceae bacterium
CCCTGCTTCCCAAATTTTTCCAATACAGTCTTTAACTCAACCATGCAATAAAAAATATAATTATCCTGTACACGGATTCAAAAATAAGACAAGAATCGAATTCGAGACACCTGACACATTCTTACATTTGCGTTAAAATATATTGAAAGCCAGGATGGCACTGGGCGAGTTATCTATTTTTCTTTTATCTTTATAGCCATTTATTCATGATTCACATTAGATCCAATGTATATGTATAGGATTTTGATTGTTACTTTGATAGTCTCGACTTTTCATTTCTTATCGGCCCAGCCAATTCGTGATATTCGTGTTTCTGATAGAATAAAAGCAGCAGAAACCAGCCGTGCAGAAGGAGATTATTACAATGCTTTAGAACAATATGAATTAGCGTACAAGGAAAAAAGAGATCCAGAGCTTTCTTACAATATAGCCATGATGCAATATTGGCTTAGAGACTACGGTCGTTCAGAGACACAGTTATTAAGATTGTTGACTTCAAATTTAAAAGGCCTTAAACCACCCGCAGAAGCTTATTATTATTACGGTAAAACATTGAAGTTTAATGGCAAAACCCGGGAAGCCACCGAAGCTCTGAGTAAATATATAGCCGAAGGGCAAGACCAGAATCTGATCACCCTGGCACAAAATGATATAGACGGAATCGATCAAATGGGCACCCTGAATCCAAATAAAGGAATAGCCGTTGTCAATGTAGGAACTTTGGTCAATACTACATTTCAAGAAGCAAACGCAAGCATGAGCCTTGATAGTGCATTGTATTTTGTATCTTTTCAAAAAAAAGCACCCATCGTACTGGATGGTAAAGACAATGATTATCACGCCAAAATATATACGAGCACTAAAAGTAAAGATGGGAAGTGGGGTAAGCCTGTGGCTTTATCGGATGCTATCAATCGACCTAATCTAAATAGTAGTCATGTTGCTCTTAGCCCGGATGGCAATACTATGGTTTTTACCAGATCGGTTTTATCCCACAATGAAGTGGCAGAAACAAGATTGTTCGTATCAGATAAAAGAGAAAGCACTTGGGCTCCTGCCATAGAAATCAAAATACCATCAGGCGAATTTCAAATCAGATATCCTGCTTTCGGTAAAATGTTTGATAAGGATGTACTATTTTTATCTTCCAACATGCCTGGAGGCCAAGGTGGATTCGATCTGTATTATACAAATTTTGACGGAACTACCATTGGAGATTTAGTGAATATGGGTCCAAAGTTTAATTCCCCGGGAGATGATATCAGTCCGTTTTATACTAAAACTAAATTTTATTTCAGCACAGATGGGCGACCAGGAATGGGAGGCTTTGACATTTTCTCATCGGAATGGACTGGTGCAGACTTCGCCGCACCTGTCAACATGGGACGCAATTATAACACCACCGTAGACGATATGCACTTTACGATGAATGCAGATGGTTCGACTGGTTTTATAGTATCCAATCGGCCTGGCACCCGTAGTCTTAAAAGCAAGACTTGCTGTGATGATATCTTCTTCTTTTCTTTAAAGCCTATTTTGGTAGATATGATTGTCGATGTCTTCGAAACTCCTAAAAAGGCTTTAAAAGGCAGCTTAGTGAGAATCAACGAGTATGTCGAAGAAAGTAGTTTTGAAAAAGAAAGATTGACAAATGATCAGGGTAATCATTTTCAGTTCGATATCGAAGTAGATAAAGCTTATCAATTCGTAGTATCTCGAGATGGATATTATCCGGATACCTTTGAAATTAATACCGTTGGCATCTTTGAGTCAAAGTCAATGAAAAAAGAGGTAATCCTTAAACCTTTGCCTCCAGAGCCTACGACTGAAACCATCACGATCAATGAGCCAATTCGTCTCAACAGTATTTATTATGACTATGACGATGCCGCTATCCTTACAGAATCGGAGCGCGACCTGGGCTCATTGTATAGTCTATTAAAGGAATATCCCACCATGGTCATAGAATTATCCAGTCATACCGATGCTCAGGGCAATGATGATTACAACAAAAGATTATCGCAACGTAGAGCTAATTCTGCTAAAAACTGGATCACTCAAAAAGGAATCGATCCGTCCAGGATAAAAGCTATAGGTTTTGGAGAATCCAAGATATTGAATCGATGTAAAAATGGTATAAAATGCCCTGATGAAGAGCATCGATTTAATCGGCGCACAGAATTTAGAATATTAGAAGGACCTCAAACCATCACGATCAAAAAGGAAGTATTTAAAGGCCAAAAACCAGCTCAAAAGCCAGGAAATGGTGGTTCAGCCAGTATTCAAAACGCCCCACTCATCAAGAAAAAAGGAGTACCTATCATGAAATGGGACAATCCCTTTCATGATTTCGGGGTGATTAAAAAAGGAAATGAAGTCATCCATGAGTTCGGATTCGTAAATGCAGGAGATGCTGACCTTGTCATAGAAATTGCAACCGCTTGTGAATGCACTGACCTTGATTATCCAACAAAAGCAATTAAGCCAGGTGAGCGAGGAAAGATCAAGGCTACTTTCCATAGTAAAGAAAAAAATGGGGAGACAGAAATTACTATAAATGTCATTGCAAATACTGATCCTATCGTGGTAGAGTCAAGATTTAGGGCTTTTGTAAAAGAGTAACTCAAGTATTGCTAACCTATTGGAATCCATTTTTACTTCCTTTTTATCACTTGGATGGATTCAATGGGCCTCTTTCATCACCGGACTTGCATACATATATTATGCTGCTAAAAACGACCCAGCTTGTTGGCCATGGGGGATTCTGTCGAGTGCATTATGGGCCTACGTAAGTTGGGTTCAGCTCACATTATTAAGTGACAGCATCTTACAGGTTATCTATGTGCTACTTGGATTTTGGGGATGGTATGCATGGGTTTTTAAAAAACAAAAGACCGATTTCACCATATCTAGGACTCCAGTATTGAACATCCTAATCATCATCGTAGTTAGTGTCATTTTATCTTATGCACTTGGAAAGTATATGAAATCCATGAATGCATCTTATCCCATGTTAGATGCATTCCTTACCATATTTTCTGTAACTGCGACGATCGGATTGATTTTACAAAAGATTGAAAACTGGTTGCTCTGGATAGTCATCAATCTAGTTTCTATTCCACTATTTATTCTCAGAGGAGGGCCACTATTTGCAATCTTATTTTTTATTTATTTTCTGCTTGCCATCAAAGGATGGTTTGCTTGGTATAAGATATTAAAAAAACAATCACCGATTTAAGATAGCAAGAGCTTCCGTATCACGATATAAATTCATTAATCGACTTAATTCGACTTTCATAGACTTTACTCGTTTATGATAGGTGCTGTGCGAAATTAAATTGTTCATTTCATCCGGATCCTTTTTAAGGTCAAAAAGCTCCCAGGTTTTCGAGTTGTTTTCATAAAAACAGATCAGTTTAAAGCGTTCATTTCTAACTCCGAAATGAGGCATTACTCGATGAGCATCGGGATATTCATAATAATGATAGTACATAGACTTTCTCCAGGTAGGCGTTTTTTTGGATGCAGTAAGCAAAGGTTTAAAAGATTGACCTTGCATATCCCCAGGTATAGCCAGACCTGCAAAGTCCAATAAGGTCGGTGCAAAATCTATACTGACTACGATATTATCATTCTGTGTATGCGGTGGAATATGCCCGGGATAACGCATAACCAATGGCATATGCAAAGAGGGTTCATACATAAATCGTTTATCGAACCATCCATGCTCACCCAGATAAAACCCTTGGTCTGACGAATAGACTATGAGTGTATTGTTTGCCAAGTGATGCTCATCCAGATATTGCAGTACTCTGCCAATATTTCTATCTAAAGATCTGACGCATCCCATGTAGTCATGCATATATCGCTGATATTTCCAGAGTGCAATTTCTTTGGCGTTCATGCGGTTAGTATCCAGTTTGGCATTTTCTTTTTCATAGTAAGCATTCCAGCCAGCCTTTTGTATAGGAGTCATTCGTCGTATGATTCCAGTGTTGTCTGCATTCACTTTTAAATCCCAATCCCAGCGCATATCTTTAATTTCCATCAGTTGATGGCCAGCAGCTTTTCTTCCGTGATACGAATCAAAAAATGTGGCTGGCACTTTAAACGGTTGGTCATCATATGCATGTAAGTCTTGAATATCAGGCTGCCACTCCCTATGACTTGCCTTATGACCGATCACTAAGCAAAAAGGTTTCGCTTGGTCCTTAGCGTTTTGATCTAACCAATGTAAGGCTTCATCCGTAATAATATCGGTGACATAGCCTTTTTTCCTTTGAATAGAACTATCCATTTCTATAAAATCCGGATTATAATAATGGCCTTGTCCTGGCAATACCTTCCAATAATCAAAGTATCTAGGGGTATTACTGATATGCCATTTCCCGATCCAAGAAGTTTTATAGCCTTGCTCTTGTAAATATTTAGGAAAGCTAGGTTGCCGTGTATTCATCACAGTACTTGTGCGATTATCCACTTGTCCATTCAGGTGGTTATATTTTCCTGTTAGTAATACTGCCCTACTCGGTGCACAAATTGAATTCGTACAAAAAGCGTTTTTAAAAATGACTCCTTCATTAGCTATGCGATCTATATTTGGGGTTTTAATATGCGGACTCCCGTAAGCAGAGATGGCGTTGAGTGCATGATCATCTGAAAAAATAAAAATGATATTGGGTTTGGGTGGGTTTCCTTGAGCTACACTGACAAAATCGAATCCCATTATTATATAAATCATCCACCATTTCATAGTATTGCGTTTAATTAACCGGTTCTTTGCCGTATTTAGGGGTAGTTTTGAAAAAAATATTTTATAGCCACGATGTAAGTTAGATTATATTCAGGATCTAGGGAGGGATTGTGCCTCAAAACTCCCGCCTGCCCGCCCGTGCCGGATCGGACGGGAATGATTTAGTCGGGCAGGGGTCGAACACGAGGATACCTAAAGCAACTTAAAATCAATAGTCCGAGGAGAATCAATAAAAAAAGAACTATTCAATAAGCGAGCCTGCTTAACGGTAGTCAGGTTTTTTGAGGCAGCTATACCATGAAAAAAGATTGAATAGCGCGAGTTTTTTTGTTACTTTTTTTGCCTGACCACCGGTAGGCGGGCGGAAAAAAAAGTAAGGCAGAATAAAAAACAATATTTGTGTTAGTAAATTACCCTAAATTACCCACTAAATATGGCAATGATCCAATTAACCTATCAACATATATTTTTTTCCAGGCAGCGATTTAATGACTCCTTTGAATTCAAGCTCCAATAATACTCCCGCTACATGACTTGGAGACTTTTGCAGCTCTACATACATACGATCTATGCTGATAAATTCAGTCTGTTTTAATAAAGTTACCACTTGTTGTTCAACTTCGTTTAATTCAACGAACAAAGTACGCTGCACGGATTGTTTATCCGATTTTTCCCAATTCATGGCGTGCGCGAGATCCCTAGCGGACTCTATCAGTCCTGCTTTGTTCCGTTTGATCAACGTATTGCAACCTGCTGACATCGAGTCTGTTGGTCGGCCAGGAAAAGCAAAAACATCCTTATTGTAAATGTTGCCGAATTCAGCTGTAATCATTGAACCACCTTCTATACCGGACTCGACGATTATTATGGCATCACTGATTGCAGCGACTACTTTATTCCGCATTGGAAAATTTTCACGGTCGGGTTTGGTCCCGGTCATAAATTGAGTGAGTAATCCACCATGATGAATCATTTTTTTAGTAGTACTCGCATGGGCGGAAGGGTAGATTTTATCCAACCCGTTTCCCATGACACCCACCGTAGGTAGATTCAGTTCTACACATTTTCTATGTGCCGCGATATCTACCCCATATGCCAACCCTGATACGATGAGCACTTGATATTCCACTAGCTCTTCTACCAATTTATTACACAATATCTTTCCCCCTTCTGTCGGCGAACGAGTACCGATGATCGATACGATCCTATGATGATCCAAATCGAAAGAACCCTTGTAGTATAAAACCACAGGGCTATCTTCGTAGGCTTTGAGTCGGAATGGATAGGCTTTATCTGTATAAAATAAAACCTGGATATCATGCTTGAGTATAAATTTGAGCTCTTCTTCAGCGCGTACAAATGCATCCTTGTGATATAGAATGGAATGAACCGTTTTCTCGCCAATACCAGGTATAGCAATTAACTCTTTTTTTTTTGTATTAAAGATTGCCTTGACATC
>JAYSTG010000011.1:0-2343 GCA_043719965.1 Saprospiraceae bacterium
CCGGGCATCCTCCGGGATGTGAGGATTTATATTTGCAATGGCTTTTCGTAACCGATTGGTAAGTATGATTTGTTGATAATTTTCCCGTTCACAAAATAAACCCTCCGGGGAGAGTTCTTTGCCATTGGCATACTCCCATCCCTGCGATTGTAATAGGGCAATTGCTGAGGCTTCAATGATATTTTCTGTGATGGGCTTCATTTGTCCATTATTCTTTCTTTTTACTCTTTTTAAGCTTTATTGGACACAAAGTCCGATAAAGTGTTTGATAATTCGTCTTTTCCTTCGAGGACAATTTGTCATCGATTTTGTCCTTGATGATTATTTTCCTCTTAAATGATCATTTTCAAGGACAGGTTGTCTTTAAAATTGTCCTTGATAATCATTTCTTTACTTTGTATTTAATCCATCTATTATCTCCTTCTCTTTCCAAAAGTCCCTTCTCATAGAGTTTGGCAATTCTTCTTTGACCAGTCTTATCTGTTAAGTTGAAATATTTAGCGTAATCCTTCACAACAATCGGTTCATTCTGTTGAATATACAATAAACCATCTTTATCTTCTTGAGTTAAAGAACGACTCATATTGGGAATAGAATTGCTTATTATATCAACTTCCGTCGGTTTACTATTGTTTAATCCCATAACTATTTATTTAATCTCACTTCCCCACTCATCAACTTCGGCAATAGCGTATCCCGGAGTTGTGTGAGGGTGCGGATTTGGGTAGTGTTTGATTTTATTTTTTGAAAATAAGATTCAACGTAAGCATGAAATCGTTTCACAGTATTCAAATCTACCTTGATCCTATAACTACGAAGTATGTCAATTTGAACTCTTTGTCGACCTGAAGTTCCTGTCATAGATAATACAGCAGTATCATGAAAATCCTTACTTCTGGCTAAACAATAAATCCAATATGGACTGACTTCCCCTTTAGTTCTCATTACAATAAATTCTGTTGACCCTTTTGCGATTTCATTTTCAGTCAAATGCATTACGAATCCAGTCTTTCCATTCTCCAAGCAAGGTGTGATTTTTGCCAACAGAGTATCTCCATTTCTGAAAGTAGTAGCCGATGATACTTCTCTAAAAACACCTTCAGTAATACTCATATCTGTGTTAGATAAGCATTTCATTTCAAACATCTGATAAGTTTTTTGCCTATCCAATTTTTCTCTTGGCTCGAATAATATCCAATTTTCTAATCTGCTCGGTTCGCCCTCCTCCGCCTCCTCCACAAACCACTGCCTAAAAAGCGTCTCAGCCAATTGCTCCAACGTTTTATTCTGACGGTGCAATAAATCTATTTTATCATCTAAGCTGCTTAGGATGATGGCTATTTGGATTTGTTCGGGGAGAGGGGGGAGAAGGATATCTATCGCTTTAATTCGATCTCTCCCTAATTCTATTTGACCAGTAGAACCTTCTGCATAACCTTCAATTTCAGCCTCCCTGCTATTTAAATTGAAAAAAACAAAGGTGGGATCTGCCAATGCTTCATTTATCCTTAAAATGGAAACATGCGTATCTGCGTAACACAACTCTTCATCTTTAAGAAATCGGCTAACTCTACCTGCAGTTCCAACTCCTGTAGAATTAATAACTATATCATTTTTCAATAATCTTTTCTCCTTTGTATAGTTTTTATCCTTGGCTGTGAGTCTCCCTAAATTGTAATCAATCCTTCCATTTCTTATACATTTTTGATTTAGAATAGTTATTCCTTCATTTACAACATAGGTTGGAGATACACCCCGGTTGATATATTTGCTGATATCACCCAATTTACTATCTTTCCATACAGTCATAATTATGAATTAAATCAATTTAGGGTCATAAATCTTTAGATCAATGAATACACCTCCTAAGTGATTAAAATCACCATCAGAAGTAAGTAGTGTTGCATTGGCCGCAAATGCTGTTGCAGCTATCCACAAATCATTTTTGCTCATGCTCCTTGCTGAACCAGGCAATCTTTTGTCAGGGTGTCGCTGTTGGCTATATGCATCTATTTCAGCATATGCATTTAGCAGCATATCATTTGTGCCGGATACATCTATGATAACAAGCTGATTTAAAAGCGCTGTTAACATTCCAGTTTTTCGATCACCCCATTTACGTTGCATTGCAATAGATAGGATTTCGCCCTTTGATATAGATGAAATGATTACAAAGGCATCATCAGCATTCAGGTTGTTTTCTTCGCTTACTTTATTAAACAATCCGCTATCAGCTTTGAGATAAGCCATTAAAATATTGGTGTCCAGTATAAATGTTCTCATTAATCAAGCATCTCTAATAATTCATTTAACGATTCATCTCCAGGCCATTTACCGGTAATG
>JAYSTG010000101.1:0-15757 GCA_043719965.1 Saprospiraceae bacterium
ACTCCGATGTGGCGATGCTTTGACTCCATCCCTAAACCATTTAACTTCAAACCCATCATCCCAGAAGTAGATTTTGATGAAAAAAATACAGCGTTGAATGAGTGGCAACGACGCTCCGAACTCTTCGATTTTGCCAAAGAAGACAGTAATAATGATGTGGAATTTAATAGAGTACTATGGCATGGATTGAAAGGAGACAAGCCTTTTCCAGGACCGAGAAGAGCTGCCTTCCTGCAAATAACAAAATCGGATGATTAATCCACTATATTAATCATTATCCGTTTTTATGCTGCAAAATTGTTTCAAATTGACTTATGTTAGCGTAAACGATTACATCCATTCATGCAACGAATAACTTTATCTGACATTGCAGCTGAGCTAGGGACTACACCAGCTACGGTATCCAGGGCATTACAAGACCATCCCCGGATCAGTCTTGATATGAAAAAAAGAGTACTTGAATGCGCCGAAAAGCACCATTTCAAGATCAATAAGGTTGCCTCCTCCTTGCGATCAGGTAGGACGCATGTCATCGGTGTCATGATCCCTAGTGTTGAAATCAATTTTTTTGGATCAGTGGTCCACGGTATAGAAAGCTTGGCCAATAATGAGGGGTTTTCAATATTAATCTACCAAACGAATGAATTGAGGGAATTTGAAATCAAAGGCCTTGAAACTTTTATGTCTGCGCGAGTAGATGGAATTTTGGTTTCTTTATCGAAACAAACTGAAGATTACACTCATTTTCTGGATATAAAAAACAGGAATATCCCCATTGCATTTTTTGATCGGAATAATGATCAACTCGGTATCCCAGCGGTGGTGGTGGATGACTTCAAAGGAGCTTATATTGCTACAGTTCATCTTATCGAGCAAGGATATAAACATATTGCACATATATCAGGGCCTTTACATGTCAAGATTTTTAATGATAGAATGATGGGTTTTAAACAAGCGTTGGCCGATCATAAAATGGCTGCTAATAAAAATAATATTTACGTAGGAAATGTCTCGATAGATGCAGGTAGACAAGGTGTGATTACATTATTAAATCAAAGGACAAAACCAGATGCCATATTTGCTGTGGAAGATTTTACTGCGCTCGGCGTCATTAAAGAATTAAAGAACAAGGGAATACAAATTCCACAACAATTCGGAGTAGTAGGTTTTGCAAATGAACAATTTGGAGAACACATAACACCAAGTCTTTCTACATTCGATCAACAAACCGTAAGAATGGGTAGAGAAGCGTTCAAATTAATTCTAAATCTAATTCAAACCAAATATGTTGTGACACCTCTATTAGCTCACGATATTAAACTGGACCCTATACCGATATTCAGAGAATCTTCACAGAGGATAATTTCAAGCTCATACGGACCTAAGGCATCCCTATGTTTATGAGCCGCTTCATTCTTGTAATTTTTTACCTTTGAATCTACCAAATGCTTCATACTGAAAACCAGTTTTTAGAGTTATATCATCAGCTTCCATGCATTGTAGCCAAGTCTCCAGGAAGAATCAACTTGATTGGAGAGCATATTGACTACTATGGCGGTTGGGTAATGCCTGCGGCTATTGATAGATATATCACCATTTATTTATCTCCTTCAGATCAGGAAGCAAGCATGGTATATTCTGCTGCTTATGATGAACTGATCAACATACCAGCCCATCATGTCACTGTCAACGCTCAGAATCATTGGAAAAAATACATCTTCAAAGCACTTGAAATTTTAAAAGAAAATGGATTGATAACTCGACCATTTTGTATGATTATCGAAAGCACCATTCCAGTAGGGGCAGGGTTATCTTCATCGGCAGCTTTATTGTGCGGGTTTATTAATGCGTTGACAGCTCTAAATGAATGGATGATCAGTTTAGAAAAAATTGCTCATATTGCCCAAACTACAGAACATCGGCTCGGTACACCCTGTGGATTGATGGATCAATATGCCAGTCTTATGGGTAAAGCAGATTGTTTTTTATGGATAGATTTTAGTGATTTAAAAATCAAAGAAGTTAAAGTAGACCTCAAAAATTTTGTGTTGAGACTTGTCAATACCAAAGTGCATCATGAGCTCACGGATGGAGGATATGCAGGAAGAAGACGAGAAGGTGAATCCGCGTTGGAAAGTCTAAAATCTTTTTATTCTAAAGCGGGTAGTTATCGTGACTTTAGTATGGATGAACTCGAGAGTATGCCTAAGTTTGATGACACTGAATACAAAAGAGCTAGGCATGTTATCAGCGAGCATCAGCGAGTCACACAATTTGCCCGGGCGGTTGCTGAGGGAGATTTTATTTTAGCAGGTCAACTAATGTATGCTACACACGATAGCTTGAAGAATGACTATGAAGTATCTTGTAAAGAAGCCGATTTTATAGTCCATCTGGCAATCCAGCAAGGTGTGGCAGGTGCGCGAATTATGGGTGGAGGATTTGGCGGTTGTGTCTTATGCTTGATAGATCGCCAGTCTGAAATAGCGTTTAAAAACCTAATCCTCTCGAGCTATGAACAAAACTATGGACTAATACCTGAATATATTGATGTCAACCTGGGAGAGCGAATGATTTTGAATCCGGTTCGTGTTTAATAAGGGTTAGGAGCTTAACTTAGTGGTCAAGATGAATATCCAATCATTACTCAATTATTGTCGCTTTGAAACTAGTCGGAGTAGCGGACCAGGAGGCCAACATGTAAATAAAACGGAAAGTAAGGTTTCATTATATTTTAATATTGCAGCATCAACACTATACGACGATCAAAAGAAAAGAATTTTTGATTTGTATCCCAATAAAATCAATTCAGCTGGAGAGTTTTATCTTCAATCTTTCGCAAGTCGATCTCAGGCTGCAAACAAAGAAGCTGCTTTGCTCAAGCTCTTTAGTTACATTGAAAAAGCCATAGTGCCTCCTAAGAAAAGATTAAAGACAAAAAGATCTAAAGCCAGTGTAGCAGAACGATTGGCAGCCAAAAAACATCACGCGGATAAAAAGAAACTACGGAAAGGCAAGTTATTTGACTAAATCATATAAGCATCTATGTTATTTCTAATACTTAGTCTCAAAGCACTACTACCGGAGGAGAAATAGCAGGTGCAGAATGACCAGGTTTCTCTGGAAATGGTCGAGGTCCAATTAATTTTTCAACATCAGACTTTACGAGAACTTCTTTTTCCAATAACGTTTTTGCAATTAAATCTAACTTGTCTCTATTTGCTGTCAAAACTTCTTTGGCTCGATTGAACTGAGATTCGATGAGTTTCCGCACTTCATCATCAATCAAGCGAGCTGTATCATCAGAATAAGGTTTTTGAAAATTGTCCTGGCTCATACCATAGAAAGAAACATTACCAATTTTTTCATTCATTCCGAAAACGGTCACCATGGAATAAGCCATTTTAGTTGCCTGGTCCAAATCACTTTGTGCGCCAGTAGATATTTTGTTGAATACGATAGTCTCTGATGCTCTGCCGCCAAAAGTCATACACATTCTATCTTGTAAAGCTTCTGTACGGGTGATATACTCCTCTTTTGGCAAGTATTGTGCATATCCAAGTGTCCCAATTCCACGGGGTACAATGGTCACTTTTACTAAAGGAGAAGCATGTTCTAATAACCACCCACATAAGGCATGGCCTGCTTCATGGTAAGCAATGATCTCACGCTCCTCAGGCGAAATGATTTTATTTTTCTTTTCAAGCCCGCCTATGACTCTATCTAATGCGTAATTAAAATCATCCATATCTACGGCGGCCTTATTCCGACGCGCTGCGATCAAAGCAGCTTCATTGCATATATTGGCGATATCCGCACCCGCAAACCCTGGAGTCATTTCAGCCAAGATGACCGGATCGACATCGTGTTTGAGTTTGATATTTTTCAAATGAACCATAAAAATGGCTTCTCTGCCTTTGAGATCAGGAGCATCTATCCCGATTTGACGATCGAAACGCCCAGGTCTTAGTAATGCATTATCCAATACATCGGGTCTATTGGTTGCAGCCATTAATATCACAGCTTTATCAGTAGGAAAGCCATCCATCTCTACTAGCAATTGGTTGAGTGTACTTTCTCGTTCGTCATTGCCCCCTTGCCAGGTGTTCTTTCCTCTGGCTCTACCTATGGCGTCGATCTCATCTATAAATATGATACAAGGTGCTTTTTCTCGGGCTTGTTTGAATAAATCTCTTACTCTGGAGGCTCCCACCCCTACAAACATCTCTACGAAATCGGATCCACTGATGGAGAAAAAAGGGACCCCTGCTTCTCCAGCAACTGCTTTAGCCAATAAAGTCTTACCTGTACCAGGAGGGCCGACTAAAAGCACACCTTTAGGAATTTTGCCTCCTAAGGCTGTATATTTTTTTGGATTTTTAAGAAAGTCCACTACTTCCATGACTTCTTCTTTTGCCTCGTTGAGCCCTGCAACATCTGCGAAAGTGACATTGGGGGTGCTATCTTTGTCAAACAAAGTAGCTTTTGACTTTCCAATATTAAAAATTTGCCCAGCAGGTCCCCCTCCGCCGCCCCCGCCAACTCTGCGCATGATAAATACCCAAAGGGCTATGAGTAAAAATATAGGGATGACCCAGCCTAATAAGGGCCCTAAATAATCTGTCCGTTTTTCGTGTGCAATATAAATTCTATTGCTTTCGGGTAGTTCTTTGTTAAGTTCAGAAACATGATTTTCCAACGATTCAACAGAACCAACAGTGAATTGAAAATGAGGATATTCAGTGGAAATTGTATTCTGTGCTGCATTAGGATATTTAGATACTCTTTCTTTTTTGAGGTAGACATAAGCTTTCTCTTTATTGATCACAATGACCTTGGCCACATCACCGGCTTTGACCATTTGTTGGAATCTTCCGAAGTCAATCTCCGATTGATTCGTTTGATTTAAAAAGATATTCATGATCAGTATAAAAGCCAAAATCAGCCCATAGATCCAGTAAATATTAAAATTGAATTTCTTAAAATTCTTCTTATTGTTTTCTTCCATGATAATACATTCAAAAGTACTGTTATTTCATAAACATTTTAACTTTCCCTTCAATCTGACCCTATGAACAAAATGGGTTAGACTTGATGAAACTCCACGGTTTTGGCATCACTCCATAGCTGCTCAAGCTCGTAGTATTTTCGAGTGTCCCTGTAAAAAATATGGACTAGGGTGGTGAAATAATCTACTAGAATCCACTTTGCTTGTGCCTCGCCTTCAGTATGATTGGGAGCAAAACCGAATTTGTCTTTGACTGCCCGATAGATATAGCCCGACAAAGCTTTGGTCAATGTAATATTATCGGCTTCGCAGATAATAAAGTAATCGGCCGGGCCATCCAATCCTCTCAGGTCCATCAAGGTGACAGCATGTCCTTTTTTGTCTAAGATGGTTTCGATAATGAGGTCGTTTAGTGGGTCCTTCACTGGCTTCAATGCGACTTTTGCGGGTGCTTTTTTTTCTTTTGCCAAATGGTGAGATTGTTTACTTTAGAAAATAAATAGTTTATTTGTTTCACAAAAGTATGAAAATTGGGGCACATTATAAACCAATCGGCGGATTCAAGGTACTGATAGATGAAACGACTTCGACGCAAACCTTCGCGAGCGAATTATTAAAATCGGAAGCCATACCGCATGGTACCACTGTGATAGCCAGGCATCAATCTCAAGGTAAAGGGAGGCATGATAATGTATGGATGACTACCCCGGGAGCTAATTTCACAGGCAGTATCATTTTGAAGTATGAAGAGGGTATGGAAGATTTTCCGATATCGATGATCAGTATGTTTGCAGCGATTGCAGTCAGGGAATGCATGAGCCTATTTGTCCAGGCACCGGTGTATATAAAATGGCCTAATGATATCATCGTTACATCCAAAAAACTGGCAGGTATCCTGATTTCTAATCAATGGAAAGGTAAACGATTGGAGTCGAGTATACTCGGCATAGGTATCAATGTAAATCAAACTGTATTTAACCCTGATCTTCCTAAAGCTGGTTCATTATCCAGTCTAGTCGGATATGAATTAGGATTGAATACTATTATTGAAACCTTATTGAATTGTCTAAACACTCATTTTGATCGCTTGATAGAAAGTCCCTACTCAGAAACATTTAATACCTTTCAAAATAATCTCCTTGGGCTAAATGAAACAGTTGCAATTCAATTTCCACAGGAGAAGCACATCAGACAAGGCAAAATCGTCGGTGTACAATTGGATGGAAAAATCTTAGTTGCGTTGGAAGAAAGCAGAATAAGTGCTTATGATATCGATGAAATAAAACTAATCTTTTAAGATCATGAAAGCAATCATACTGACCATAGGGAATGAAGTTTTAAGTGGACAAGTAGTAGATACCAATGCAGCCTGGCTTGGGCAACAACTATCGGCAGAAGGCATATCAGTCAAAGAAAAATGGTCTGTGGCTGATATACTAGAAGATATTGTAGAAGCATTGAACCATTCGACTTCAAGAGGTGATCTCGTCATCACCACCGGAGGGCTTGGACCTACGGCTGATGATCTCACCTGTGAAGCATTGGCCAATTATTTAGGTGTCGCACGAATATTTCACGAAGAAACCTTTGAAAATCTCACTAAAATAATTGCAAGTTTTGGTAAGGGGCCTACAGAAAGTCATCGTGCTCAATGTATGTTGCCATATGGAGTCACGATATTGCCCAATACTTCCGGTACCGCTCCAGGTATGTACATAAAACATCAGAAAGTTCATATCATTTCATTACCGGGCGTTCCTTTTGAGATGAAAGCAATATTCTATCCTCATATCAAGGAATTACTAAGCCGTATCAAATCCGGCCCCAAGCGTATGAGTCATACGTTTAATACGATAGGAGAGGGGGAGACTGTACTTGAAGATAAGATTCGAGATATTACTGCGGCAGCCCCTCACCATATCAGTTTTGCTTTTTTACCTGACTTGTATAGAGTAAGAATAAGAGTGGATCTGGATAGTGATTCCCCGGAAGATTATGCTATCTGGTTAAATATATTAGCAAGTATACGTACTGTTTTGAAAAGATATATTGCAGGAGAAAATGAAGTCACCTTGGAAGTAGCCATCGGACAAATCTTACAACAAAAAAAATGGATGTTATCCACGGCTGAAAGCTGTACTGGTGGATACCTGGCTCACATGATTACGGCTATATCTGGTTCGTCTGCATATTATCAGGGTAGTATCATTGCCTATCATAATGATGTCAAATCAGGGCAATTGCATGTAGCTCAGGAGACCTTAAGCAAATTTGGCGCAGTGAGCGAAGAAGTAGTCATTGCAATGGCACAAGGGGTATTGGCGACACTTTCTACTCAAGTTTCTATAGCAGTCTCTGGTGTCGCAGGTCCTGGTGGAGGTAGTCTGGAGAAACCAGTAGGCTTGGTTTGGATTGCTTTGTCCGATAGCAATGGCAGAGTTAAAACGTTTAAAATTAACTTAAGACGCGACAGAATTACTAATATCAGGGCTGCTGCTGCTATGGCTTTGATCCAGTTACATCGATTTCTTTTGGACGAATAATTAGTACCTTTGTGTCGTATGATTCATGACCTGATCATGCCCAAGATGGGTGAAAGTATTACTGAGGCTACTTTATTAAAGTGGCTCTTCAAAGTGGGTGATGAGGTCACGCAAGACCAACCAGTTTTAGAGATAGCAACTGACAAGGTAGATTCTGAAATACTTTCACCAGTCTCAGGTAAAATCGTACAAATATTTTTTAAAGAAAATGATGTAGTACTGATTGGCGCTATCCTAGCTAAGATCTCCGATGGTGATTATGAAAACGAAGCTGAAGTTCTTGATTCTGAGTTCAATGAACATATGGATATTCCAGTTGACTTGCCCACATTGGAGGTGCCCTTTCAACCTAAAATCATTTCTTCTACACAGGAGATTCATCCAACTGTATCCTTTGATTCTAAGGATCGGTTTTATTCACCTTTGGTGAAAACGATAGCCCAGGAAGAAAATTTATCATTCCAGGAATTGGATAAAATAAAAGGTACAGGCGCGGATGGGAGAGTGACGAAACAAGATGTACTGTCCTATTTAGATCGAGAAAAATCACTTCGATCAACCAATATCCCTATCGCGGCATCCAACAGTGTGCGTACTCAGCAGATCGAAGGTCAGGATGAAATAATTGAAATGGATCGTATGAAAAAGCTGATCGCTGATCATATGCTTCATAGTAAAAACGTAGCAGCTCATGTAACTTCTTTTGTAGAAGTAGATGTGACCCCGATCGTGCAATGGAGAAATTCGCATAAGGTCGACTTCCAAAAGAAATACAATCAAAACATTACGTTTACACCTATATTTATTGATGCACTGATAAAAGCGCTTAAATTATTTCCTCTGCTCAATGCTACCATCAATGGATATCAGATCACCAAGAAAAAAGATATTCATATTGGGATGGCGACATCCTTGACCAATGGCAATCTTATCGTACCAGTCATTCGACATGCTGATCTATTGAACATACAGGGTCTGGTACATACAGTCAATGACTTGGCTACACGAGCTAGAGAAAATCAACTCAAGCCGGAGGAGATTGCAGGAGGAACTTTTACGATCACGAATATTGGATCATTTGGTAGTTTATTGGGTACACCTATTATCAATCAACCTCAGGTAGCGATTTTAGCCGTAGGGGCCATAAAGAAAAAACCGGTCGTGCTTGAAACAGTCCATGGCGATGTGATTGCCATACGGCATTGTATGTATATGTCCTTAACGTATGATCATCGTGTGATCAATGGATATCTTGGAGGTACTTTTCTCAAAAAAATAGCTGATTTATTAGAATCTTTTGATCCCTCTACCCCGATCTAATCATGCAGAGAGAACTTAAAATAACTTGGATAGCCCTTACTTTTTGCCTAGGGTATCTCAGTCTGGCAGGACAGACCCCCGAATTTTTGAATAAGCAAGCAGATGGCTATTTTGGTAATAAACAGTTTTTTAAAGCTCTTTTTATTTATCAACAGCTACTCCAACAGCAACCTCAAAACCAAGATTTGATTTTGCGTCGTGCCATTTGCGAATTTGAATCCAACCATTTGGACTCCGCTGAATATTATATTAAAAAATTATTATTTACTAGTCGGCATGATCTGGATTTGATCCATTTTCTCTATGGAAAAATCTTAATGAGCAAAAAAGATTATGTCGCAGCAGCTGCACAGTTAAAACTGAGTTTAAATTATACAGGCATCGATAAAAAGTATAGGTCAGCCATCATTGCAGATATCAAGCGGTGTGGGAATGCTATTACTTTGTTTTCCACGATTGAAGCCATCCATCTGGAGTCAGCCGGATTGGAGGTCAATTCGGAATGGGATGAAATCAATCCTATACCGAGTATCAATATCGACTCTAAGTTTTATTTTAATTCCAACCGAGAAACTATAGGAACTCCCGGTAATTTTAGCGAAGGATATGAATTGACTTTTGATATGTATTCAAGTAACCTTCAGAATGGAGAATGGGCTAACATCAATGCATTAAATGCAAACTTGGCGAGTAAAAAGCATGAATTATTAGCAGATTTTAATGAAAATGGTCAAATAGTTTATCTCAAACAAGGAGATAAAAAAAATAGCCTTACTTTTTTAGCTGACACTTTTAATCTTGAAGAACAAAAAAACAAAATTGGGGTCATTGATATTCCGTTCTTGAAAGGCACTGAAGACATTAATTTTTTTACAGATGATGTACTCCTGTTTTCATCGGATCTATTAGGAGGGTTTGGAGGATTCGATTTGTATTATGCAATCAGAACATCCACAGGCTGGTCCACCCCTAGCAATCTTGGTATCGAAATTAATAGTCCTTTTGATGAAATAAGTCCTTATTTAGCTTTCGATGGTAGAACTTTATTTTTTAGCAGCAATAATCTTAATAGTGTTGGAGGCTTTGACATTTTTATAGCAATTTTTGAGGACAAAACTAAAAAATGGACTTTACCACAAAATATGGGCACGCCTGTAAATAGTAGTGAGGATGAAAAGCATTTCAGATTAAATAAGAATAGATTGAGTGGACTATTAGCGTCCAATAGGAAATCAGGGGTGGGAGGCTTTGACATTTATTTTGCATATTTCAGACAAGTTTGGACTCCACAGTCCGAACGATCAAGACCTATCTTTTTTGGATATTATTACACAGATTTAAACTCAAATAATCCAGTCACCAAAACATACTACAGCATTGAGCAAACACAGATCAAGCTGGCAAAACCAATCATCTACTACGAGTCTGAAGAACAACTCTCATTACCCTCCGTGACCAAATCGTTGGATAGGATCCAGGCTAATTTAGAACTATACCCTACTTTGAATTTAATCGTAGAGGTGTTTTCAGACCAATCAGGAAACTCAAGTCAAGACTTATTGTTTTCGATGAAAAGGGCAGAACAGATAAAGGATTATTTGAGTTATGAAGGTATCAAGTCTTCTAGAATTATAGTCAAGGGATATGGCGCTAATTTCCCTATAGCAAAAGAAAAATTAGATACCATGTCTAATCCAGCAGGGAAAAGTCTGAATAAGCGGATCGAATTTACGTATTCAATTTCTGACCCCATGCTTCTTGAACAATTGCTAATCGAGAATACGGCTGAAATTGTAAACCCTCTATTTGTAGATGCGAGTTTGACGGACTTCAGAAAAAACGAACACCAATTGAATTATAAATTACTCGTAGTCTCAGCGGCCACACCTGCTACCCTTGAAACTTATATCGCTTATAATCCAGTACGATTTTTTATTGAAAAAAATAATTCTAATGGCCGATATGAATTGATGAGTCAGGGTTATCCAGATTTTGATTCTGTTCATGCAGCCAGAAAAGCTACTATTGCCAACGGATATGAAGATACTATTGTCCTGGCCTACTTTAGCAATCAACGACTTGCTACAAACCTATTGTCAAAATGGGCAGAAAAATATCCAGATTTAATTAAATATATCTATCGAAGCGAATAATAAATTCAAAATATGCGCAGAAAGGAATCTTTTTTAGAACACAGCTTGAAAAACCTCAAGACAGTAGGTACGGTGACTCGAAGTTCATCTTATTTGTGTAATGAAGTCATAAAACAAATAGATTGGTCAGAAGACTTGGTGGTACTTGAATTGGGTGCTGGCGATGGAGTCATCACTAAACATATTTTGAAAAAAATGTCAAAAAACTCCAAGTTGATTGCATTTGAAATAAACTCTTTTTTTTGTGAAGAGATGAGAAAAATAAAAGATGAAAGGCTGATAGTGATTCAAGAAGATGCCTCTGGACTTAATACCCTCTTAAAAGGCCTCAATATACAAGAGGTAGATCACGTAATATCCGCGATACCATTTGTCATATTACCTGAACCTATTGCTTTACAAATTATTCAGGCTGCATTCGATCATCTTGCATTCACAGGTAAATTCATTCAAATCCATTATTCTTTATTGGCTAAAAAATTATATGAAAAGATTTTTGGAAATGTAATGGTTAAGTTCGTCCCATTTAATTTACCACCGGCATTTTTGTTGATTATGCAGAAAGCTGTAGTCAAATTGCCGGTATGCATGATAATGCCGTAAACCCTGGAGGATGCACATTGGGGGACCAGGCCAGGTAATATCCGCCTCCTCCTTTTCCACAAAGTTTTAGATAATATTGATCTGATCGCAACCCATCTTCCCAGGATGAAACGAGAGTATCTACGATCAATGGTCTAAATAGTTCAAGCTGTAATTGCGATATATCCTTCATCACAAGTCGAAAGTAGTTTTGATCTTTGTTAACGATAGATTCGATAAGTAGTCCGTTTAATTTTTCCAATAATTTAATAGTGGATTGAAAGGATGGCACTAGCATTGAATCATAGTACCAATCCATTGATGAAATATCCCCTCTGGCTACATTCGAGTCGATCAAATAAAAAGAATTCAGAATAGAAGAATGATTCGGTTCCATTAAACTTGCCATGGGATAGGCCTTACCCTCTTTCATGCGATGAGCTTGACGAGTAAAAGAAATTAATGGATCGAATCCTGAACTTGTGCCATGAAAATATTGTTCAATCAAGGCCAGCATTTTTTGTACTTCCTTCTGTCTTAGGTCATTTCGATGATATCGATGTAAGATCGCTGCACTCAATGCTCCCGAACTGCCAAGCCCATAACCTTGTGGAATATTCGATTCGAAAGTAATTCCGGAAAGGATCTCTTTTTCCAAAACTGGATGGTCTAAAAAATGTAAACTTTTTAGATAAGGAATAAGCTCAACCAATCGAGGATCAATTGAATCTTCCGAAAAATTCCAATGACCTGAAATTCGTGGAAGTGGAATAGCCAGCGCTGCGGCTCCGGTCAAGACCGTAAACTCTCCGGCAAGCAAAAGTTTACCCGGAAAAAACTCTAGACTCTGTGAAAGGGTCATGAATGTTCAAATTAAAATATTATTGTTTCCCTTGACGAGCAGTCCGGTATAAAAGCAGACCGAGAATTACAAAACATAATGCCCCGAAGATATCATACATATGCTGTCCCATAAGTGTTTGCATTTTTGGTCCAATACTCAATTTTTCAAGTTGGTCTAAATTTTTAACAGAAAATATGGCTATGATCACTCCGGCAAGAGCGCCACCGGCTACTAAACCTGTTGCAAACAATTTACCTTTGCTTAATTCTTCATCTTCCTCTATTACGATTGTATCTTTTTTGGCTTTCCAATCTACCCAGCCTTTGATCATTCCTCCTATGAAGATTGGAAAGGTCGTGCTGAGTGGTAAATACAGACCGACTGCAAAAGAAAGAGCATTAGCTCCACATAACTCAACAGTGAATGCAATAAATGCGCCGACTAATACAAATTGCCAATCTAAATTAAATGATAATAGGCCTTTGATCAATGTTGCCAATAAAGTGCCTTGGGGTGCAGGATATTTATCGGAACCAATAGCATGAGCAACTCCAGTACGCAGTACCTCGGCATCTTGGTCCAGGTATTTGATGGTTAAGCCAATCACAATAGAAGACACAATAGTTCCGATAAAAAGGGAGATTTGTTGGTATCGCGGCGTAGCCCCAAGGATATAGCCTGTTTTTAAATCTTGAGATGTATTGCCAGCATTTGCAGCTGCTATACAGATCATAGACCCTACGACTAAAGCCATCGGTTCGTAGGTTTGACCGGTCCATCCCATTGCTATAAAAATCAATGCAGTACCCATCAAAGTAGCTATAGTCATTCCACTGATAGGATTGGAACTGGTACCTATCAAGCCTGTAATTCTACTCGAAACGGTGACGAACAAAACACCAAACACCAATATGAGTAGACCTATGAATATTTTTGCAAACCAATTATTTCCGGGAATACCAGGCAAAAAGGAAAGGATTATTACCAAGGCTAAGCTTCCGAATAAAACTACTTTAACGTTCAGATCTCTGTCTGTTCGATCACTTACCGCATCTGATGCATTGATGTTGAAGGATGAAAAACTATTTTTAAATGAAGAGACTATAGTAGGAATTGTTTTGATCAAGGTCATAAGCCCTCCCGCAGTAACAGCGCCGGCACCTATCTGTCTGATGAAAGCTCGATATAATGCAATTTCGGTATTGACAAATGAATGGGTCTCTGGGTTCCATCCACCGGGGCCACCCGGAGTCTTGATATCGGCAAGGTAGCCGAGTTTGATCAATTGCAGTGCAATAGTATCTGGGGAGACCAATGTCGCTAGTAAAGGATTTAACGCAAGCCAGGCCAGTACTCCTCCGGCAACCAATACGCCAGCTATTCGAGGTCCAATGATGTAACCAACTCCAAGATATTCTGGAGTGATATCTGCATTGATCGTCGCTGAAGGAAAGAAATTGTTTTTGACGGAAGTTACATAGGTAGGTGTCTCAGCTATGAAATGAAATATTTTCTGAAAAATCGCATATACTGTGGCTACACCTAATCCTAAATATGCAGTCTTTGCAAAATCTCCACCTTTTTCACCAGCTATCAATACGGATGCACAAGCCGTACCTTCGGGATAGGGTAGATTATCATGTTCTTTTATGATCAATGGCCTGCGCAATGGGATCATCAATAGTGTACCCAATACTCCACCCAGCATGGCAAGTGATAGAATAGTGAGGTAATTAAAATAGGATGCTGAATCCACACCGCCGTCTGCACTAGCTGATAAAAACAGGAAAGCGGGTAAGGTAAAAGCTACTCCTCCTGCTATGGATTCACCGGCAGAGCCTGTCGTCTGAATAATATTATTTTCAAGTATGGTCGTATTGAAAAGTTTTCGACCGATGGAGATAGCCAATACCGCGATGGGTATAGATGCTGATACCGTGAGCCCTGCTTTCAATCCAAGATACACGGTGGCGGCGCCGAATACAATACCAAAAAATGCTCCGAGTAAGATGGACTTCCACGTAAACTCCGGCATGATCGTAGACGATGGCACATAAGGTTTGAAAGGTTTCTTTTCCATGTATTGATTGGTTCAAAAGTCTATTTAAGGGAGTCAGCTATATTTTATTTTTTCATACCATAAGATCATTTTGTCCACTTCTAATTCTTGGGTATCCAGATCCAAAAGAGCTTGTTGCATTGGACTAATGTTTTTATCTTCTTTGGTTTGGGCTTTCAGTACTTGAAGCCGCTTAAGTTTGGGGCTTGTAAACAAAATTCTCTTTTCTATTTTTTTTATTTTTTGGTCCGTGTCGATATAGATTTGTTTTATTTGAAGTTGGATTTCTTTTTTATTGATATCGATTTGTTTTTTGGAAAGTTTGAGTTCTGTGATAATTTCATTAGCTTCTTTTTGATTTTCGGGCGTGCTGTCTATCCAAAGTTGTACATCATTAAATACAGTCTCCAGTCTATGGATTTCATCCGTGGCTCGCTGCATTGATTTTTTATTTTTTTGGAGTCCTGTGCCTATAGTAAATGGCCTGAGAAGAAATGGTTTTGACTTTATTTTTTCTTCAATCTCTGTTTCTTTGATCTTACCTTCATCGATCAATGATTTCAAATATTGGATGTGATCTGTCATTTGGCGGATTTCGCTTTTTGCATGTTCATCCCAAGATTTTACATCCTCAAAACTTTGTAAATTCCACTTTTGTTCGAGCAGCCCTTCTGCATTTTTAGTATTATACGATCCAACAATATCAGTCATTTCAGGTACTTAAATTTTCTCTTCATTGTTATTTTGGAGTTCAAATTGTTGAAAGCAATCCTTGGATCTTTCTAAATTTGAAATAATATCACTTTACTTCTCCCATCAATCGTTTGGTCCATGGTATCAATATGAACATAATCAATGCGGCGAATGCACTGGTAGCGAACACATAAAAAAATATTTGACCCAGTGGGAATGATTCGAACAAACCGCCCACTCGTCCACCTATCCAATTTCCCAATGAAGCGCCTAAAAACCAGATGCCCATCATTTGCCCTACGATGCGTGCTGGTGCGAGCTTGGTCATAGCGCTTAATCCGACCGGAGACAAACACAGTTCTCCAATTGTATGTAACAAATACACCACCAATAACCAAATCACACCGACTCTTTCAGTGCCCCCGGCTATCAATTTTGCAGCAGGTACCAGGACCAGAAATCCTAATCCGGCAAACAATAATCCAAACGTAAACTTCAAAGGGGTCGATGGTTCTTTACCGATCTTATTAAGCTTCAACCATAGTATAGCAAAAA
>JAYSTG010000102.1:0-2101 GCA_043719965.1 Saprospiraceae bacterium
CTTCAGACCCATTTTCTTATACACAAAGTGCAATAACCAAGCTGGCCCAATCAATAAAAATTGCAAATCTTCCAAAAATGACGGTTTTTTACCTTCAATTTTATGTCCGATAAACTGTCCGATCCATGCCACTACAAATAATATAATCGAAAATAAAGCTAGACCAGAATAGGAATAGTCCATGGATTCCAACACCTTATGATTTCCCCATAAAATCAATAAGCCTATCACCGTAAATCCTAAAAACATAGGAATTGATAATCTCAAATAATATGCCAGCGTTGCCATCAAAGCCAAACCGCCCCAATTCAAGAAAAAATCTCTGGTCACTGGAAACGGAATACACTTAAGTAAACCAATCAGACTAAACATGATTGCGGGTACACAGATCCAATGAATTAATTTATTTGTCGCATTGATATGGCTTTCACCATATTTGTCTAAGAGCCAGGTTAAGTCTTTCATAACTAAGGTTTTATTGGGCTCTAAATTACAATAATGCTTTGAGGATCATTACGCTACGAATGGATTTATTTTAAGAAGCTGAAAATCTTTAATTCGATAGGTCATAAGTAATCTATCATTTAAAGACTTTATAGTACATTTAGCCTATGATTTATTCCTTGATTTTTTCAGTTTTAATGGCAATGCCTAGCTTTCACCTCAAAAAAGTGGATACCCGCATATACGAATTGCGTATCTATCATTGCGAAGAGGGCAAATTGAACGACTTGATTGCACGATTTCAAAACCATACGACTAATTTGTTTGAAAAACATGGTATGGAAAATATTGGTTATTGGTTGCCGACTAAGGAAAATAACAATAGCTTGTATTATGTCCTGGCATATCCTGACATGGCTTCCGGGGAAGCATCTTGGAAAGCATTCGGTGCTGACGAACAATGGAAAAAAGTCCGAACCGAATCAGAGGTGAATGGCAAAATCGTCAAAGCTGTTGAATCTATCTATATGAAAGCAGAAGATTTTTCTCCTGTGATCAAAAAATCCATAAAGAATCCTGAACGAATCTTTGAGCTCCGCACTTATTATTGTTTTCCTGATAAATTAACAGCTTTAGAGTCCAGATTTAGAGACCACACACTCAAATTGTTTAAAAAACATGGGATGACCAATATCTCCTATTGGAGAAGTATCGAAAAAGAATCGACACAACAATCAAAGTTGGTTTATTTCTTGGCACACAAAAGTGAAGCTGCTGCAAAACAGTCTTTCGATGCTTTCCGATTGGATCCAAAATGGATAGCTGCTCGTGATGCCTCAGAAGCAAACGGTAAAATCGTGGAGAAACTGGAATCAGTATTCATGAAACCACTTTCTTTTTCAAAGTATAAGTAGTAAGTTGTAAGTCGTAAGTGATTAGTCGTAAGTAAAAAGTCGTAAGTTGTAACTTATCACTTACACTTATCGCTTAATACTTACCAGTTACCCAACTTACTCTTTTACCCTTAACGAGCTATAAACTCCACCACCCAGGATCAATAATATTACCAAGAGAGCAACAAAGCTCGGTATATGGAAAAAATCATTGATTAACATTTTTATTCCAATAAAAAGGAGAATAAAGATCAAAGAAGATTTGAGGTGAACAAATTTTTCCATCATTCCAATCAATAAGAAAAACAAACTTCTAAGTCCGAGGATAGCAAATATATTGCTTGTAAATATGATGAACTCATCATTGGTAATGGCAAAAATGGCGGGGATCGAATCAAAGGCAAAAATAACATCCACCACATTGACCACCAGGAAAGTTAAAAAAAGAGGGGTCGCGTGCCAGAGCCCTGCTTGTTTAACGAAAAAATGATCTTCCTTAAAAACTGGTATCATTCGCATCCATTTGCGTAACCAGATGACCATGGGCATTTTTTCGATATCCAAATCTTCATCCCCACTAGCCCACATCCTATAAGCGGAATAAATTATAATCAGTGCAAAAATATATTCAACCCAATGGAAACGACTCACCAGGGCTACACCCCCAAAGATCATAGCCCCCCTCAATACTAATGCAATGATGATACCCCAAAATAACACTCTGTATTGTGATTGAGCGGGGACATGGAAGTATCGAAATATGA
>JAYSTG010000103.1:0-2098 GCA_043719965.1 Saprospiraceae bacterium
GTAATAGGAATAGTCACTGCTGAATTGGGTGGTTATGCGGTGGGACTAGTGTTAAAACCAGTTTTACCTTGGATAAAGAATTTGTTAGGTATCGGAGCCGCTAAGGGGGGAGGTAACTTAGCAATGCGTTCTGACATAGTTTTAAGTGGTGGTAGAAGTGGTCAATTAGTGAAGAATTTAATAGGACCTGCTAACAGCGTTCTTAAAGGAAGTGGCAATAGAGCTTTTATAACAGATGATGCTGGAAAGGTGATTTGGGATATTACAAAAGATAGAGCAAAATCAGTTATTCCAGGTCAAGGATTTGGACCTAAGGCTACACCTAATCAACAGCAATTAGACTTATTAAATAAATTATGGGGGAATTAGATATGAATAATAATTTAAAAATATCTGTCAATCAACTATTAGAAATATTTAGGGGAGCAATCATTTCAATTATTCCTTGGTTAGAAAAGGCGAAAATAGAATGGCAGAATGGGAAATCATATGATGACTGGGATAATATTTCGATTGCTCTATTTCAAAATATTGTTTGTAGCTCTCTTACTGGAGAAGTTTCTTCAGAATATTCAATTGCAAAATATGAATTTCAATATTTAGAATATTCTCAATTAGATTATATCTTAGTTCATACTAAAGAACATAAGTATAAAAAATTAGCGTTTGTTTCTTTCCAAAGTATTTCTACACCACTTGATTTTGTAAAGGTGGCTATTCTTGATGATTCTGAAAAAGTTTTGGAGTACATAGATTTACCAAATAATAATTTAGAATTCATATTTAATAAATTAACTAATGGTGTAAAAGAAAAAATAAGTGAAGTGGATATTGTAGTCTAAATTGAGAGTGCTGCTAAGGGGGTAAGTGTGATTGGACCAAGAGCAACCTATCGAGAATTTGCTAAAAAAATTGGAGCCAATTTTCTAAATGTAACTGATGAAGCATGGTCTATGCGTAAAAATGTAGAGTTTTTACAAGGAGTAGTATACACTTATAGTTCGGCTAAAAAAAGTGGTGGAACAGAATTGCAATCTGTTTAATATGCAAGAGCTGAAAGATGTATTAGATCGAAATCATCCATTGAAGTAGATCCGAAGCTTCGGATCGAATAAAATTATCAACTTTGTGATATGAAGAAAGCTATAAAACAAGTAGTACCTGATGAAGTATTAGTGAATAAAATACACCATATCCGCGACTATAAAGTGATGCTTGATTATGATCTTGCAGAATTATACGGAATAGAAAACAAAGCACTGAAGCAGGCGGTAAGAAGAAATAAAGATCGCTTCCCCAAAGACTTTATGTTTGAATTGAATAAAAAAGAGTTTGAAGATTTGAGGTCACAAATTGTGACCTCAAAATCAGGAGGAACTCGATATATGCCTATGGCATTTACCGAGCATGGTGTACTCATGCTATCCAGTGTATTGAATAGCAAACGAGCCATTGATATGAATATCCAGATCATGAGAGTATTTGTCAAACTAAAAGAGATGTTATTGACTCATAAAGATTTTCTGCTAAAGATGAATGAAATTGAAAATAAAGTAGCCGGCCAGGATGAAAAGATAAAATTGATCTTTGACTATTTGAAGCAGTTTGTAAATCAACAAGAAACACCAAGAAGACAAATTGGATATAAAAAAGATCAAGAATAAGGCCCGTGACAATGCTAACGCAAAACTACAGCCGATAATAAGTGATTTGAGACATCCCAAAATACAAACAAAGACGAGACGATCGTCAAGCCACGCATTATCGTCAACGGCAAGCCTAGGCTAACCACACAACAAAACCGTACAAATGCACCGTGCAAATGAAACCCTGTCAATAGTACTGGTATGATGACCTTCTAAGCAAATGTAGCGGCTACCGCACCAGGTGCTGTCAAGGTTAAAATGTATTTCATGAAAATTATTTTTGAATGAATATGTACTTATACCGGTGTCAAAAATATTTTTCATAAAAACCTTGACAGCCCCTGCTACCGCACAGCTGAGAGTTGCTTAGAAGTTCATCTCCCTTCCGTCTGTCCTCTGGGTGTAGTATTCCTAGCTTGGCAGAGATATTGATAAAAGTAAACTCTTTATCT
>JAYSTG010000104.1:0-2093 GCA_043719965.1 Saprospiraceae bacterium
CCGATTACAATATCCGTAAGACTTTGTGAGCTCTTTAAATGCGATTCGACATGCGAGTCATGATGCAAATGAGTATCCATACCACAAATGTATCAAATCAGCTACAGTCGTAATGGAAGAAAAAAGCGATTTATTTATTAATGTTAATAAAGGTCTTCAATGCTGATTCTAACGTTGGGTATTTAAATTCGAATTTCCTTTGCGATAATTTTTCAGGTAAAACTAATTGAGATTCGTATAATACATTAGCAAGTTCTCCTAAAACAATTTTCAATAAAAATTCAGGAATAACCACGCGAACTGCAGGTCTATGCATCACCTTAGAAAGCGTGGAGACAAATTGATCCTGCGTTACAGGGTGAGGTGCTGTACCATTAAAAACACCACTGGCGTTTTTGTTTTCGATAAGAAATTGAAATATTTTAGCCAGATCGTGAATATGAACCCATGAATAAATCTGTTTACCAGGACCAAAGATAGGTGCCAATCCCCATCGGGCCGGCAAAACGGATTGAGCCAATAAACCATCTTTCAAGCTTAATACCAGTCCAATTCTTACGATTACATTTCGAATATCAGGATGTAATCTTAACATTTCAGCTTCCCATTGTTTGCATAACGAAGCAAGAAAACTCTGATTACTTTCACTTGAAGACTCCGTTAGCGTTTCATTCGGTCGATCCCCATAGATTCCAATGGCTGAGGTAGAAATAAATACTTTAGGTTTATCGATCAAAGCATTGATATGATTCACTAAAAATCGGGTGGTCAGAATACGGCTATCCTTCAATATTTGTTTACGAGGTGACGACCACCTTTTCTTAGCGATGGATTCACCAGACAGTTGAATGACTCCATAGATTTGATCTAAGGCTCCGGGCTCTATAAAATTTTCATATGGATTCCACAAAAACTGGTCTCCAGCCAATCGATTGTTTTTCTTCCTTGTGAGTATTTGGACTTGATAGCCTTGCTCTATAAGATGAACCGCCACGGCCTGGCCGATCATTCCACTACCACCGCAGATTAATATTGTTTCTTTCATCATCACTGAATTCTTGAAATCGCCTATCTTTAGCAAACCATTTATCTCATGAAAAGGTTTAAACTAAATTTATTCTTCTTATTCGGAATAAGTTTTGCCTTACTCCAATGTCGGCAAAATCTTCCCACAGAACCAGGAATCCTTTCCGTACGTATTCCTCGCGAACCTGATCAACTCAATCCAGTTTTATCATCCACTTCTATAGCTGCTACTGTTCAAAACTTGCTTTTTCTACCTTTGATGGATTTTGATCCATATACTCAGAATTATAAAAACATCCTTACTGAAAAATCCAGTGAAATCATCCAAAGAGGAAATAATATTGGATATAAAATCAAAATCAGATCATCAGCACAATGGGATGATGGTACTCCGGTGACAGCGTCAGATGTCAATTTTACCTTAAAGTCTATACTCAATCCTTATGTCAAAGCAGAAGGCAAACGAGGTGTAATCTCACCCATCGATAGTATCGAAATGACCGTCGACCCCAAAGAATTAATCTTTTGGACAGATGACAATTATTTTCTCGACGAACAATCATTCACTAATATTTTTATACTCCAAGAGGCCCGATATGACTCTACTCATATCTTGGAACCGGTATCCTGGTCTGGTTTGAAATATTTGAAACTAGAAGATACAATATCTGAGACGGCCAAACGAGCTTTGCGTTTTGCTTCAATCTTTGCAAACCCCTTTTTCGGTAGAGAGGGCGCTCAGGGGAACGGCCCTTATTTCATAGATCAATGGGTCACTAATCAGTACATTAAACTTAAAAGAAAATCCAACTGGTGGGGCGCCTCATTAAAAGACAGCGCAGTAAATTTTGCCAGTTATCCGGATGAAATAGTTTATCGTATCATACCTGAAGAGGCTAATGCTGTGACAGCGCTTAAAGATGGTTTACTCGATGTGATCTCCACGGATATCAGTCCATCCACGTTTAAATCTCTGGTGGAGGATAGTATTTTAAGATCCAGGATTGAATTCATGGCAGGTCCTTCCTTTCGATATTTGTATTTATCCTTGAATAATAAAAGCCCCC
>JAYSTG010000105.1:0-15633 GCA_043719965.1 Saprospiraceae bacterium
CCTTTAATTTCACCAATGACATTATAAGAAAGTTTTTCATTCAACATTTGACAAGTGTTTCGTAAATAAACATTTGTTCTATTCTTTTTCAATTCTCGGCTCAATGCTTCAGCACTGTTGGTACTGATAGCCAGTGCAGGTATTTGTGTTTCACCCGGCTGAAAATTAGTCGCTCCTGTATGCGGTATATCATCCATACTCGTGGTCATACTGCGAACCAATACTCCTACAGCACCATACTTAGCAGCGATGGCCGGTCCTCGCCCACGCTGGTCTACAGCGCCACCATAGGCAGCAAATGTTCGGAGTTGAGTGACATCCAAAGGCCTATTGAAAAAAACAATTTTTCCATTCAATTTTGGTGCTCCCATTTTCTCCAATGTATCTAAACTTTGGACTTCAATTACTTCGGCCGTAATCCCATCTGGTCCTGATCCTTTGGAGTTGCCAAGAGACAGAGCATCCAAGTCCAAATCACCAATGGACGGGGAGTTAATGATGCGAACTATCTCCTGATCACCCCTGACCCAATGCGGGACCTTGCAAGCTTGTAGAAACACTCTATCCAGGCCAATGGTATCCATAATCTGACGAGTAATTTCGACTGCAGCTAAAGATGCTGGAGAACCTGCTAGTCTGGCAGGAGCTTGCTTTGTCAGTGTCCTCAACCAATCATAAGATTTGCCTCCCCTCAAAGTACTGGAAAAAATATTTTTAATCATCCAGGCATCCTGATCAATACTTGACTGACTCGTCAAAAATTGACAGAAAAATGCCATTTTGAAAATAACAAAAAACAAAATTCTTTTATACATAAGGATATACATATTTATAGTCAACAGATATACATTTAGTAAGTCAAGATATTAATTATCTGGCTTTGTAAAGATTTATTTGGTTTCACTTGGTTAGGGTTGAGGTAGTGCGATGAAAGTTGCATTACCTCTTTTTTATCCTACAAGTTTTTGTCAATTTCATAGAAATTCCAATAATTATATATTAGTTGGTTTAAAAAAGGGTGACTTTTATACTACTTTTCGTCAAATAATAAAGAACCCTATGTGGTTGATTATAAAATTTTTAGAAGTACTTTTTGGAAGGTTTAAGGCTAAAGATGCACTTGCTATGGCTGATGAGGCTATAGTGACAAATTATTTACAGACTCAGGAGGAATATCTTTTTTCGATTTTATACAATAGATACTCTTCGAAGATCTATGGCAAGTGTATTACGATGTTGAAAAATATGGAGGTGGCTCAGGATTGTACGCAAGAAATTTTTATTAAAGTGTTAACTAATATTTCAACTTTTAATCAAAAATCTTCGTTTTCGACTTGGCTATTTTCTATAACCTATAACCACTGTATAGATCGTATCCGCAAAAATAAAAAAAACATATTCTCGGATGTAGATGTTGAAAAAGTGGATCATTTAGAAGAAGTAAGTGATGCCTTCCTGCTGGAGACGAAAGTGAGTCGGCTGAAAAAAGTATTGGAAGATATCGATGATGGAGATAAAACGCTGTTACTGATGAAATACCAAGATGAATTATCCATCAAAGAAATCAGCGATATATTAGGTAAAGGCGAAAGCGCGATCAAAATGAAGCTAAAAAGAGCCAAGTATAAATTCAAAGAAATTCATGATAACTTATTTCCAGGGGACGATGAATAAAAATTCTTAATTACGAAAACAACATTTTTATGAGCATAAATAATTTTAAAGAGTTGGAAAGACTCACAATAGCCGAGCAAGGGAGACCTCCTCAGCAAATTATCAAGAATATCTCCAAAAACATGAGCATATTTCGTTTTATTGGAGATCTAATCGAGCTCTACCTTCCTAACTTTGGTAAAGCCTTGGTACGTATGTCTGGGGGTCCTGCAAATTCGAAAACAAACCCGCCATCAAAATACCCTAATCAAATCTAGACTACTCACTTCCAGTAAATCTTAATCAATCATGCAAAATTCTTTTGATCTCATCAAGCAGATGCTGACCAGTATGGTGGCTACTGTACCAAAATTGCTAGGGTGCATTATCATTCTATTATTGGGTTACATCATTTCCAAGATAGTTTACACCATAATCAATACGACCCTATCCAAAATTGGCATCGATAAGCTGGGTGAAAAATTGCAAGAAGTCGACTTCGTCAGTAAAAACAATATCAAGATCAAGATATCTGCTATACTCAGTAAGATCATATATTATTTTATGATGTTGATCTTTATCGTGGCTGCTACGGATGTTTTGGGCATGCCAGCCCTATCGGATCTGTTTAAGAATATGCTCAATTTTATCCCCAATGTAGTTGTAGCCTTTATTCTGTTGATGATCGGAGTGTTGGTTGCCGATGCGATCAGAAAAGCAATTGACACCACTGGAAAATCATTAGGGATTCCTTCAGCAGGCATGTTGGCAAACGCGATCTTCTATTTTGTGATGATTAATTTTTTGATGGCCGCGTTAGGACAGCTTCAAATCGATACTGATTTTATTGAAAAAAACATTCTGATCCTTATAGGAGGTATTGCTTTAGCATTCGGTCTAGGATATGGTTTAGCTTCCAAGACGATCGTAGCAAATATTTTATCAGCATTTTATACTAAGGATAAATTTAAATTAGGCGATGAAATCACGGTCGATGGCATCCGTGGAGAAATCATTCTCATCGATCGATCTGCTTTGACTTTATTGTTATCCAACAATCAAAAATCTATCATTCCACTCTCCAAAATAACCCAAGAAAGCATAACTATACATCGTGAGGCCTTAGACGAAATCGAAGGTGCCTCAGAGATTAAAAAAATTGAATAATTCATGTACTAAAACAACTATTTATTTTTTAAACCTTACATTATGAAATTGTTATTATTATCCAGCTTTCTTTTCTTTTTTAGCTTGACCATTGTCGCTCAAGATGCACCATCCGTTAAGGCGATACCTGATGGTTGGCAGCGTGGGGGTGGGTTCGGTCTGGACTTGGGCCAATTACTCCAAATCAATCCTAAAGTTGGAGCCGGTGAAAACCGACTTGGGTTTGGAGGAGCAGTAAGCTTTTTTGCTAAATACAAAAAAGGTTTATTAGCTTTTGACAACATAGGTTCATTTAATATGGGTATAATTAAATTAGGGAGCGGCACATTACCAAGCACTGCTGCCTTCTCCAAAGTAAAGCAACCTTTTCAAAAATCGATCGATGAAATACGATTTGGATCCAGACTAGGGTACAAGACTGGCGCTACTTCCAAATGGGCATATGCGGTAGATTTTGGGTTTATCAGTCAATTGATTCCTACTTATAGAGGAAATGATAATAGAAATTATTTAAAGGATTTCCGGACTTCGAATGTTACCACAAGCTTGGTTTCTAAATTATTTGCACCAGCTTATATCACCCTAGCGCCTGGTATAGACTACAAACCAAAAAACAATTTATCATTTTTCTTCGCACCATTTGGTTTCAAATCAGTGATCGTAGCTGATCGCGACCTTGCTCGATTAAACCTACATGGAAACAAGTGGAATAGCATCAGCGATTTCAAACTTTCTGACAATCAACTTGGCGGAATGTTGAAGGCAATTTATACTAATAAATACTTAACGGATCGCATCACGCATGCGAGTACCATGACTTTGTTTTCAAACTACTTGAATGCCCCTGATCATATCGATGTGGATTGGATCAATGAATTTGGGTTCAATATCTACAAAGGATTTCAAATCACGATGTTGACCAATTTATTCTATGATCACGATGTAAAAGTTCAGGTTTCGGATTCTGAATTTGTTGGTGGAGTTAGCGGAACCGGCAGACGCGTAAGTTTTACAGAGCAATTACTGGTCAAGTATAATTTGATCTTTTAATTAATTTATTTAGCAATTTAGAAAAATAGTGAGCACACTATAGGACTGAATTAATACACTCGAAGAGAGGTTGAGCGATCAACCTCTTTTTTTTTGTCCTATGCTCGAGTAGGATATTGGCTCAAGATCTCATCGCCTTAAAACTACAAAAATTGAGTTGAATTTAATTTTATTAATTTTATTGTTATGAAGACTATTCATTACGCTATTCCTGCAGTTGGGCTGGTCATATTAAGCACTGTACTTTTGTTGATAGGACATCAAATATGGGCGGTGGGGATAGCCATCGGGATAGTGGCTCTCGTTGGATTGTTTGCTTTGAAAGATGCTATAGATTGGAAATATTATCTCCGTCATCCTCCCAAATTGGAACCTCCCATTTTAAGGCTTTTAGCCCAAGTCCCGTTCTACAAACAACTCGATGACTCGGATAAAATAAAATTTGAACAAAGACTTGGTTTATTTATGTTAGCTCATGATTATCAGATCCCTGCAAAAGCTGGAGCCGATGATGACAGTCCCATGGAAGCCCCAGAAGATTTCAAAGCCCTTGCAAGTGTATCTGCTGTCATGCTCTGTTTTGATTATGAAGATTATTTAATCCCTGAAATAGAAAAAGTCGTTCTATATCATCACCCTTTTCCGTCACCTATGCATCAGATCGTGCATAATTCTGAACTCAATACTGAGGACAAAGTGATCATCATCTCTGTACCTCATCTCAGAAAAGGGGTATTAGAACCTCATATCTATTTTGACCTCAGTATGTATGAATGGGCAAGGGCTCGTAATAGACAATTGCCGAGTACAGATTGGGTGGAGTTTGAATCCATTTTTGGGATTAAGAAAGCACAAGCTGAATTAAGCATAGGTCTTCCTGACCCGGAAGTCGATGCCGTAAAAAAGGTATTTGATATGCATAGAAGTTATTTGAAACTTTTAGCTTAATTTTACTTTCCTATTTTGATCATTGCAATCGACCATTCGGAACACGCTCATATCATCTCGCTCATAAAGCAAGGGGATCAAGATGCTTTTTCCGTGTTATATGATAAGTTTTCCGCAGCGATGTATGGCGTCATTCTTAAAATTGTACAACATGATATGGCCACCGCGGAGGATTCTCTACAAGATAGTTTTGTGAAGATTTGGAAAAACATACAATATTATGATGAGCAGAAAGGTTCTCTGTTTACCTGGATGCTCACGATTGCTCGCAATACGGCATTGGACAAATTGAGTAGTCTGAAAAGCAAACAAATCCAATCATTGGATTCGACCGTAAGTATCCCAAGTGATCAATATAGAACCAACACGGATACCATCGGTCTCACTGAAATCCTAGGAAAATTAAGTCCAGAATTTCGTTCGTTCATAGACTTAGCTTATTTTAAAGGAATGACGCAATCTGAAATTGCCGTATACCTTAATATACCACTGGGCACTGTGAAGACTAAAACTCGTGCAGCTATGGTCGAACTTAGAAAAATGATGTCATGACAGATCCTAAAGCATATATAGAATTCGGCAAACTAGAAGAATATATTCTGGGCCATGGATCTATGGATCTAATCCAAGAAGTAGAATGTATGGCGAGGGTATTTCCTGAAATAAAAGAGGAAATTATTTCCCTGCAATTGAGTTTTGAAAAAATAGCACTTGCTGGCCAAGTGATTCCACCTTCTACTGTCAAACAGAATATACTTAAGGCTTTACAGGATGAAAGTAATACGAAAACCCACTCCGAGAGTCAACCTCATAAAACCTCAACATCCTTAAAGTCAACTCAACCTAGTCGCACAAAATGGATGCCTTTATTGGGATTGCTCTTGTTTTCTTTCCTTGTCTTATCGTACTGGTTCTATTCACAAAATATCAAACTTAATAAGGTACTTAATCAAAATCAATTGGATCTGATACAATCCAAACAGAGGCTTGATAGTCTTAATCAATCTTTACAATCAATACAAAACGAAATAGAAATCATTCGTCATCCAAGTCGAGTTGCGATCCGAATGACCGGAACTAAACTTTATCCTGAAGGTGTAGCCACCATTTATTGGAGCTCTGCTGATCACCAGGTATATGTTTCGTCCGGATCATTGCCAATCCCTCCTGCAGGTCACCAATTCCAATTGTGGGCAATTGTAGAGGGCAAACCCATAGATCTTGGTTTGCTGAGTAAGGCAAATACTACATCTTTACAACAAATGAAATCTATCGATCATCCAACTACATTCGCAGTGACCTTAGAGCAAGAAGGCGGTAGCCCTAGTCCTACCCTAGATCAGATGTACGTAGCAGGTAATGTGGCAGGACTCGAATAGATTCTAATCCTATTGATTCGCTTAATTCGTTAACTACTTTTTAACTCTGTATCCGGTTTCTCCTGATCCTTATCATTTTTTAGTTTGTTAGCGGCATCATTGACCTCTTTGGTCGCTTTATTAAGCTTGTCCAACGCTTTATCTTTCGAACCCTTTGCTTTGATATCAGTATCCACACTATCCATCGCACTATGCAACATTGCAGATTCAGGATTGAGTTTGGATTTAAAGGTGAACCCTTTGATATCGGTATCTACGAGAATGGTATCTCCTAATGAAAAAGTACCCGACAATAAAAATTTTGCCAGTTCGTCTATAATATCTCCCTGGATGACCCGTTTCAATGGGCGAGCTCCAAATTGTGGATCATATCCCAAATCGACTAAAAGGTTTAATGCCGATTCGGAAAGTTCGATATCCAAATTCTGTTTTATCAAATTCTTTCTGATCGATTTCAATTGCAGCACCGCAATTTTTTTCATTTCTGGTTTAGTGAGTGGTAAGAACATGATTTTATCATCTATCCTGTTCAAAAACTCAGGGCGCATATTTTCTTTGAGCAGGTCGAAGACTTCCATCTTAGTTGTTTCTATGATCTCGGTTCTATGTTTATCACCCAATGCTTCCAGGTCTTCAAAGTTTTCAAGGATTTTATCAGCTCCCAAATTGGAGGTCATGATGATGATGGTGTTTTTAAAACTAGCTACTCTTCCTTTATTGTCAGTGAGGTGGCCATCATCTAATACTTGTAAAAGAATATTAAATGTGTCAGGGTGTGCTTTATCGATTTCATCTAATAACACGATGGAGTAAGGTCTTCGTCGGACCGCTTCTGTCAATTGTCCACCTTCATCATATCCTACATAGCCTGGAGGTGCGCCGATCAATCGAGATACGGCATGCTTTTCTTGAAATTCACTCATATCTATTCGGAGGATAGCCTTATCATCATTAAATAAAACTTCAGCCAGTGCTTTTGCCAGTTCTGTTTTACCTACCCCTGTCGGGCCAAGGAATATAAAGGATCCTATCGGCTTATTCGGATCTCCTAAACCCGCCCTACTGCGCCGGATGGCATCAGACACTGCTTTTACAGCGGGCGCCTGGCCTATCAATCGCTTACCTATTTCATCTTCAAGAAGTAAAAGTTTTCCTCGTTCACTTTGCAACATTTTTTGGATAGGTATGCCGGTCCATTTTGATACCACTGCAGCTATGTCATTGGCAGTGACTTCTTGGTTCGTAAATCTATTTTCTTCCGGTAAAGCTTTCAGTTTTGCCTCAAATTCACTAAGCTTTTTTTCTTCTTCCTTCATTGTACCGTACCTAATTTTAGCTACGGTCTCATAGTTGCTTTCACGCTCAGCTTTGTCAGCTTGCAATTGCAATTCTTCAATGTTTTTTTTGACTGCTTGTAATTGGTCTACGACTTCCTTTTCATTTTTCCAGGAAGCTGACACGATATCCAGTTTCTCTTTTGCTTCTGCTAGTATTTTATTGATAGCTTCGAGTTTATTAGGATCATTGTCCCGTTTGATTACTTCTTTTTCTATTTCCAACTGCCTCACTTTTCGTTGCAATTCATCGACTTCATCGGGTACACTATCCAGTTCGAGCCTCAATTTGGCTGCTGCCTCATCGATCAGGTCTATTGCTTTATCTGGAAGTTGTCTTTCTTGAATATATCGATTCGATAGCTCTGCTGCAGCTACCAAAGCTTCGTCCAATATATTTATTTTATGATAAGCTTCATATTTATCTTGTATGCCTCGCAGGATAGAAATGGTTTCTTCCACACTCGGTTCATCGATATACACGGTTTGAAATCTGCGGACTAATGCTTTATCATTTTCGAAATATTTTTGATACTCATCAGAGGTAGTAGCACCAATAGTATGGAGTTCACCTCTAGCTAGAGCTGGTTTGAGGATATTGGCAGCATCGATTGCTCCTTGCCCACCTCCTGCTCCGATTAAAGTATGAATTTCATCTATAAATAATACCACTCCATCCTCTGATTCTTTTACCTCTTTGATCACCCCTTTCAATCGCTCTTCAAACTCACCTTTATATTTAGCGCCAGCAACCAATGAGGCCATATCTAGTGCGTAGATCTGTTTATTTTTTAGGTTTTCCGGCACATCCTGTCTTACAATTCGCCACGCGATACCTTCAATAATAGCCGTTTTTCCTACCCCTGCTTCACCTAATAGTATAGGATTGTTTTTTTTCCTTCTGGAAAGTATGTGCAGTATTCGGCGTATCTCATCATCTCTGCCCACAATAGGATCCAGTTCACCATTTTCAGCACGTTCATTGAGATTCACAGCATATTTTCCTAATGAATTATAGTTGTTTTCTGCGCCTTGTTCTTTGACCGTACGCCCTTTTCTCAGTTCTTTTATTGCGTTCTTTACTCCAGCTTCCGTCGCCCCTCCATTTTTCAGCAGCTGAGCAGTTTTGTCAGATCCAGTCAATATGCCCATTAAAATCAATTCCATACTGATAAAGTCATCGCCAAACTCTTTGATCATGTTTTTGGCTCTTGATAATGCTTGGTTCGATTCATTGGAGAGGACTTGTTTTACATCATCTCCTTGTACTTTAGGATAGGTTTGAATGAGTTTGTCCAACTCTATTTTGACTGAAGCCAGATTTACACCACTTTTTTTGAGTAAAAAATCTGTAACACTAGATTCTGTGAGCATTATTCCTTTTAACAGATGGGGCGTATCCACCATTTGCTGATTAAGGGTGCCTGCTATACGCTGTGCCTCCAGGATACATTCCTGAGCTTTTACCGTAAACTGATCGTATGTCATGTAATTACATTTTTTGTATTCTAAATTATACTAAACAATTTCTCTACCAAGCTACGAATTTAAAAGAAACTGGAAATTTTGGCAGCCACTTGCTTTTAATGCCCATAGTTCATGTATTTTACTCAAACCATGACTTGTTCTACTTCTTCTCGATATTCGAGCGGGGTTTTACCCGTAGTATTTTTGAATAATCGATTGAAATGAGAAGAATTATTAAATCCACTATCGAAGCAAATTTCAGCTATGGATAAATTGCTTTCACTAAGAAGCTTGCAAGCATGGAGTAATCTAAATTCATTTACAAAAGCCGTAAAAGTCTTTCCAGTTACTCTCTTAAAATATCGGCAAAAAGAAGGGACTTCCATGTAAGTCATGGAGGACACTTCTTCGAGCGTGATGGAGTTCTGAAAATTTTCCCTTACGAAATCATAAATTCGTTCAATCTTATCATTGTCTTGTTTCTTATAGATCAGCGTCGCAGCTCCTTTGGTGTTGAGCAATTCAAACTCCTCAGCATGAGCTAAAATATTTAAGATTTCCAAGATGCCGATCAGTCGATTAAAATAGTCTACATCAGCCAGCGCCTCCAGTCGTTCACCAACTATTCGTTTTGTTTCTCCTGAAAATACTACTCCACCTTCGGCCTTTAAAAATAAATGTTCTATAGCTTTTACTTCCGGTAATGTAAAAAAAGTATTTCCTAAAAAGTCAGGTTTCATTTGTACTACGATCTCAGATCGTCTTCCGGAGAGTCTTTCTGTAAAGCCATAATGAGGGAGGTTAGGGCCTAGTAAGATTAAGTCACCATTTTTAAAAAAAGATATATGATTACCTATATGCCTTTTAGCTGAACCAGATTTGATATATACCAATTCGATTTCTGGATGATAATGCCAAAATGGTTTCTGATTGGGCTCATCCTCCTCAAACCGTCTGAAGGTAAAAGACTGATTAAAACTAGGTTCGATGTGTTCTAATATCGGGGCAGTGCCCATCATATTTTTCATTGTTGTTTTAAGATATGGGGATTTTTACAAAATTGACGGTTTTAACGTTAACAAATTGATTATTAACAAAAGGTTTGCAAAATGACCCAGTCTAATATTCTGTTAAAATAATTTTTTCGAAATAGTAATAGGTTAATCCAGTATGAATATGGGCAAATCCAAATGTTGTATCATGGATTCGATCTCCAGTATCTTTGCATCATATTAGAGAAAACAAAAATATCACAATTATGAAAGCAATTATTTTTTCAGCGCTCATGCTCTTAGTAGTGAATCAGGCAAGCGCAATCCATGACGATTACAGACTGACTTCCTACGGACACAATCTTATTCTTAACACCACTTCCTGGGGTAACTCTGAGATCAAAATCAGCATCCAGGATGACCAAGGCCAGATCCTACTGTACAAAAAATATAGTCCCGCTCAAGCACAATTGGCTAAAAAATTCAATTTGACAGCATTGAGACCCGGACAATATCATATGGTAATATCTACGGCAGATAAATCAATCAAACAAAAGTTTACGATGCTTAAAGAAGAGATTTTTATCTCTCCTGAGGCTGAGACCTATGTAAAACCACAATTTGAATTAAATGGCGAATTACTCAAAGTCAACATAGCTCAATTTGGAAAAACAGCTAAACTTAAATTGTTAGATCCTGCAAACCAAGTCGTTTATGAATCAGCCATAGGCAAAACGGGGTACAACAAACTATTGAATCTATCTAAATTGGGGAAAGGTGAATATTCTATACAGGTCATAGATGGTAAAGACCAATACACTCATTCCTTCGAATTGAAATAATATAAAATCAAGAAGTCCTTGAGTGGATTTTGACCTGAGACATAAGTAAAGTATTTAATTTAAGTTGATTTACATCCATAAGGAGGGCTTGTCCCTCCTTTTTTTATTTAATTAATCTGTCGGAACCACTACGGTCTACGTTTTTATCCGAGATCGTTCATTGGAAATTCCAATGAACGATCTGACGATTGATTTTCAATTTCTTCGTCAATCCGGAGGATAAAAAATTCATTTCTAATGAATTTTTTGGGTTTATTTTATGGATTAGTTGAAAATTCAATAATTCTACCTTTATATTCATGTATGAAATCTTTTTACACGATTGGCCTTTTAATCTTGAGTAATGCGTTCATGACCATAGCATCGTACGGCCATTTAAAATTCAGCGAATGGAAAGGACTTTCAAAATTGGGACTAGTATCCATCATCCTGATCAGTTGGGGCATAGCTTTTTTTGAATATTGTCTCATGGTACCTGCCAATCGCCTAGGATTTAACAATTACGGCGGACCATTCTCCCTGGTGCAATTAAAAGTGATCCAAGAGGTCATCACTTTGGTGGTTTATTCAATTTTTCCATTGTTAATGTTTAAAAGCGAAAGTCTTCGATGGAATCATTTCCTTGCATTGGGCTCTTGATCATTTCCGTGTTCCTCGTATTCAAAAAGTAGTGCTGGGGTGGTTTTAAGTTTGCCCATCTAATGCTTTCCGACATGCATATACTTTCGTAAATTTGCAAGTAATGGAAGAAGCCTGGGAATTTGATTTTGAATGGCTCCAATTGAGGCATAAAGTGAAAGAATTTCTTGTTTTGGAGAAATTACCGGATCTCAATGCCGTACTATTGTTTATTGGAGTACAAGAATTAGGTCGCTGGAAAACTTCTAAGTTTAAGAAAGAAGAAAAACAAGACCTAATGCATATTGCGGTTTGTACTCTGATGTCCAAAGATGGATATTACCACTGGGACGGATTGGACACAGAAGGGTGGCCTCATTATAAGCAGCTCAGAAAATTTGAAATCAAAGGCGTAAATAGCCAGGAATTATATCTCAAAGAAAAAGCAATTCAATACTTCCATGATCAATCTTACTAACTCTTATCGACTGAAAAATGGTTGGTGTATACTCGCAGCCATCCTGCTACTTATCGCATCTTGTACCAATTCCAAATCATCGGAACAAAGGGCAACGATTACTACCAACTTAGGTCAGATAGAAATCTTGTTATACAATGAAACCCCACTCCATCGTGACAACTTTATCAAACTGGTTAAAGAAAAATTTTACGAGGGTTTACTTTTTCATCGGATCATTCCCAATTTTGTAATTCAAGGAGGTGACCCATTATCCAAAACTGCTCAACCAGAAGATTTTCTCGGGGGTGGTGGTCCCGGTTATGAGATCAAAGCCGAAATAGGTTCACCTCATTTTCGAGGAACTCTTGCAGCTGCTAGAAATCAAAACCCTGAAAAGCAATCTTCCGGATCTCAATTTTACATCATCACAGGCGCCTCGGTAACAGAGATGGAATTGAATCAGTGGGAATCTCAACGAGGCATAAAATATAATCCTGCGCAAAGAGCGAAATATCTGGCATCTGGTGGCCTTCCTTCTTTGGATACTGAATATACTGTATTTGGAGAGGTAGTCAGTGGCATGGATATAGTGGATAAAATATCCGCCCTTCCAACCAACCCAGCTAACAGGCCTGTAGAGAATATCTCCATGAGTATAAAACTTAAATAAATCAATTCCTTTCCTTTTTTTAAACATTAAACGAAGGCATTCATGAAATTTTATTATTCACTTTTATTTATATTGTTTTTTCAAATGGGCGAAGCGCAAGACAAGACATATATCCAGATAGAGACCCCGGTTGGTATTCTTAAGGGTTATTTATACAATGAGACCCCTCTTCATCGAGACAATTTTATTAAGCTAGTCAATGAGGCCTACTATGATAGTTTGTTGTTTCATCGGGTTATTGAAGGATTTATGATCCAAGGAGGTGATCCAGATAGCCGAGCTGCTAAACCAGGAACACCACTCGGCATGGGTGGACCAGGGTATCAAGTTCCTGCAGAGTTTGTTGATTCTCTAGCCCATATTAAAGGTGCCATTGCTGCAGCTCGTAGTAACAACTCTGAAAAAAAATCTTCTGGTTCTCAATTTTACATAGTGGTTGGAAGACCGGTATCTTCTGCAGAACTATCTTTGCAAGAGTCAAAACATCGATTTAAATACCCAGAAAGTGTAAAACAAGAGTATCAGACCTTGGGAGGTGTGACTTTTTTGGATCAGGACTATACGGTATTTGGCCGTATTACTGAAGGACTCGAACAGATAGATATCATAGCTAAAGCTATGGTGGACAGTCAGAATCGTCCATTGGATAATATCTGGATGAAAATATCAATCCTCACACCGTAGTAGAATAATAACAAGTATGACAAATTCAATTAAACATATACTCGGCATTGACATAGGAGGCACCGGCATCAAAGCTGGGCTGGTCGATATTCAAAGGGGGACTTTGATAGGAGAAGTAATCAAAGTAAAAACCCCAAGCCCATCTACGCCCCAAAATGTATTTAAAGCTGTCCAACAAGTCATAGCTATATTTGATTATAAAGGGCCGGTTGGATGTGGGTTTCCTGCCATCGTCCATAATGCTGTAATTCAAAATGCTGCCAACATCGATAAGAAATGGATTGGTATAAACGCTGAAAAATTATTCAATAAAATTAGAGGATGCCAATTTCATGTGGCGAATGACGCTGATATGGCCGGTATGGCAGAGATGCATTTTGGTCTAGGTAAAAATATCAAAGGAACAGTCATACTTATCACCATAGGAACTGGTCTTGGTTCAGCCTTATTTAGAGATGGTATTTTAATTCCTAATACTGAATTTGGTCATCTCAATTACAAAAGTGCAGACTTTGAATTTTACGCTTCCAATACAGCCAGAGAGAGAAATCGAATGTCTTGGGCGAGTTGGGGGGCGCAATTCAATCATTTTATGGAGCATTTAGAGTTTATTTTTTCTCCTGATTTGATTCTGCTTGGAGGTGGCTTAAGTAAGCGCTGGGACGATTTCAAAAAAATGATCAAGGTAAAATCCAAAGTGATACCTGCTTCTCTTCAAAATCATGCTGGTATCATAGGAGCTGCTGCATTTGCCAAAAGTGTCGATTAAGCTGTTTTTCTTATTTTTGCATTATTAATTTCAAGATAAAAATAATTATATGAATTCTTTCAAACCATCTATCGTATTCTTCATTGGTTTAATCACCATCTTCATTTCTTGTAAAAACGAACCTAAGAATATAGCCTCACCGGAAGTAGCGACCCCTAAAACATTAGACATCACTGGTGACATCTCTTCAATAGAAGTTTTAGATCACAATTTCAAAATCACTCCGGAAGGAAGTAAATTGTTTTTAAAAGGCTTTTTTGTCAACAAATTAGTTGATGCTGCAATTACTGTTAATACTGGTGAGTTGCGTGTTCAAAAAGGGATCATCACAAAAGGAGTATTGAATTTAGATATAAAGACGATTTCTATGATCGCAGAGCGAGACGAAAATATCGAGACTTTTATGAGAGGTGACAAAGCATTTAATAGCGGAAAATATGCCACAGGGAGTTTCGTCATAGAAGAATGCACGAAGGCGGTCAATGATCAACAAGCCTCCCATATTCTGAAAGGCAAATTGAATATTCATGACCATTCAGTACCCTTCACCGTAAGAGCCAGAGTAGATTACAAATCTAAATTTATTACGATCACCACGGACCAAATTGTAATCAAAGCTCCCGAGTTAGGTATTAAGATGGCTGACCCATCTCAAAATAATATATACTTTTCTTTAACTTTGAGTGCGGATATACAATAGTTAATCATTCTGATCCGTAACGAGATGTCTATGTCTTGATCGCAACATAATGATTTTATTCTATTTCAATCGGCATAGGATTGTAATTTAGTAAGCACAATTCAAGCATTATGAAATTGATCAAGCAGCATTTAGGCGTATTCGATATTAATCCGGCGTATTGTACCGGAATTCGTTCAGGAGGTTCATCTAAATCATTCATTATATCTGCATCCCCGGTAGATGGACTCACCGTGGGCAAGGTGAAGCCTATACAAAGACATGAGTATGATAAAGTAATTGAAGAGGCCATCAAAGCGCAAATCTGGTGGAGAAATATACCAGCACCTAAACGCGGAGATCTCGTAAGGCAAATGGGCGATGCTTTTCGTGCTCATAAAGTATCGCTAGGCAAGTTAGTCTCCTATGAGATGGGTAAAAGTTTGCAAGAAGGCTTAGGTGAGGTGCAAGAAATAATTGATATCTGTGATTTTGCAGTAGGGCTTTCCAGACAATTACATGGCCTTACCATGCATAGCGAACGACCCTTGCATCGAATGTATGAGCAATGGCACCCTTTGGGTGTAGTGGGTATTATTTCTGCATTTAATTTTCCTGTTGCAGTATGGAGTTGGAATGCCATGTTGGCCTTAGTATGCGGTAATGTCACAATCTGGAAGCCTTCAGAGAAAACACCGCTTTGTGCAGTAGCCATAATGAATATCATTCAATCCACTTTAAAGAAAAACCTGATCCAAGAAGGTGTAATCAATCTTATACACGGTGATGCCGCTGTAGGCCAATGGATGGCTGAAGATCATAGAGTACCATTGATCAGTGCGACTGGCAGCACTCGAATGGGTAAGGTTGTCGGTCAGATCGTAGCCCAAAGAATGGGCAAATCCTTATTAGAATTAGGAG
>JAYSTG010000106.1:0-2090 GCA_043719965.1 Saprospiraceae bacterium
CGGTACCTTTGGGCACCTTGGCCACGATATTTCCCTTGGGAGCAAAATTATCAAGATTGTTTTCTTTCACCTGATTGTTATACACGCGCACATATCCACCTTTTTTAAGTACCAAGTCAGGCAAATCAAAAATCAAAATACCACCAGTATTGTTTGTGGCGACATTATTGTATACTTCCGCGTATAAAGAGTTTTCTATTTCTATCCCTGCTACATTGTGATAAGCTATACAGTTTTTGACCACAATATGTTTGGATTGACCTACGTAGATGCCAGCATCGGAAGCGCCGATAGCAATACAGCTATCGATCAGTACATGTTCACACTGTACGGGATATAATGCATAACTTCCATTGTTTTTGGATGGCTTGCCAGTCCACTCTGCTTTGACTCGATGTATCGTAATACCGCTGACCTGCGTTATTTTTATAAGATCTCCTTTAGAATCTTGGACCGTCATATCTTCTACTGTGATATTTTCACCATTAGTGATTTTTAATCCTTCTGCACCGGACGATTGATCTTTAAACGAAAGTATCGTTTTATCTATGCCCTTACCTCTGATGGTAATGTTTTTTTTCCCATCGAGGGATAGACTCTTGGTGAGTGTAATGAGGCCGTCCGGCAAATCGATGACAGATCCATTTTCTGCAAGGATCATCTGAGTTTGAATTTGTTTTTCTAATTCCGCTTGAGCACAGATGACTATTGGCAGCGTCAGAAATGAATAGACTATCCAACAAAATTTTTTCATACACCAAGGATTAGATGAAGTGATAAATATCGGTCTAAAAAATGAGAAGTGGCAATGGATAATATTCTGGGGCTATTTGTCATATTTAGTGGGTAGGAGTTTAATTAAAGTATTTATTATTTCAATGATTAAAGTAAAATGAATACTTGCTCAAGCAACTGACCCAAACTGAGGCACTTTCGGGGAACCAACATGCTTGATCCTATGGTAATCCTTAATTCTTCAAAGCAACCTCTTGGCAAAATTTTTGATTAATCCCGAATGCTGTAAACATCACAAACTTGCTTGGTTTATGCTTTCGCTTGGATTCATCACCCAAGTCGCTATAGTATTATCATCATACAATTCCACGATCCTATATCCTCTATAATCCGTACCCCAATTCCCGCCAAAATGGGCATCGAATACAAATGGAATATTTTCTTTCATGTTAATTTTTTCTTCATCATGATCGTGTCCGTTAAATACTGCACGAACATTTTTATATTTAAGGAGCAAATCTAGAAATTCGGGGCAATCGACTGCATGTTTGGTGAGTTTGACAGGATTGATATGTATGAATATAAAAACATTTTTTTGTCGCTTTAGTTTTTCAAGTGTCGCAGCCATCCAAGTCAGATCAGGGCAGAGATAGGCACCTTTTTCATTGGAAGTAGACGCTATGATGAAACTATTTTTCTTGATTTTAATCCATATTAAGCATTTGAAAATTCAAATGCTTAATCGACGATTGATTTTGAATAAGTTAAGTTGAAGTAATAAAAATTAAATTATTCAAAATCAATGTCGGGATTAACCCCGATAAAAAATTGATTTTCAATTCAATTTTTTCGTCGGCCCGAAGGGCAAATTCCGCTATTGTGTAATTTGGATTTAAAATGCAAGTTGATCGGCATTTTCCATTGTTGCTCCCACTCAGCGGCGGTGAGCATATCATGATTGCCCTGACTTACATAATATTTTACCTGTAGTTGATCGAGCGCGACTTTTGCGGCCGCTGTATGATTTTTATCATCATGGATGATATCACCATTGATCATACAAAATGCAAATGGATTAGATGCATGTTGATGATTGACTTGATCTACTAAGGTTTTAAAAAATTGTCGGTACTGAGTATCGGGTTGCCCATAATGCCCATCGGAAGCAATAGCAAAACGAAGCCATAATTTTTTACTATCTAAAGTGTCAATCCATTCGCCATCAAGCTTGATAGTTTGACCGCCAGCCAAAAATAAGAAGACACTTGAACAGTTTTGGAGGAATTTTCGTCGACGCATAGACTTCAAAATTTCAACTCAAGTTAAATCAAATTTTAGCTCTTTTGTATCGTAGT
>JAYSTG010000107.1:0-2081 GCA_043719965.1 Saprospiraceae bacterium
ATGTACGGCTTGCGCAGTCTGGCGACAGGTGTTTTGCTTTATTTGATATTAGCTCCTTTATTCAAATCTGTTTTTACAGAAGTTAAAAAGCCTGTTGTAGTGATCGCCCAAGACAATAGTCAATCCTTATTGAATAATTGGCCGAAAGCTAAACAAGACCAATATCTGAAGGATAAAAATATGCTGGAAACTGAACTTGCAAAATCATTCGAAGTACTACAGATGACATTTGGTGAAAAACCTGTAGAAAATGGTAAAATCGATTTTTCAGAGCGAGCTACAGACATTAGCAGTGCATTAGATTTTATTCAGAATCAAACGGCCGGACAAAATCTAGGGGCCATCGTGCTGGCTACCGATGGCAATTTTAATCAGGGTCGCAATCCACTGTATTCCCATCCATCACTCCACGCTCCGGTATATGCTGTGACAATGGGTGATTCGACGATCAAGCGAGATGTATCTATTACGCGGGTATTGAATAATAGTATAGTCTATCTCGGAGATCAGTTCGAGGTACAAGTCGATCTCAAAGCATTGCGATGTGAAAAAGAAAAAGTCAATCTTCAACTCTATCGTCATGATGATGGCCCTGGAGGACAAGAGACTTTAATAAAATCAGAACCTATACCTGTCAATTCCGACGATTGGTATCATACCCAAAAATTTATTCTGGATGCTTCAAAAGCAGGAACGGCGCGCTACACCGTCAGAGCGAATGCACTCACTAATGAGTACTCCAAAGAAAATAATATCAAGGATTTTTTTGTAGATGTCTTAGATGCTCGTCAAAAAATTTTGATCCTGGCAGCCAGCCCTCATCCTGACCTTGCCGTACTCAAAAAAATACTGGAAGGAAATAAAAACTATACAGTAGAGGTCAAACAGTTTCAAAATTTTAATCCAGTATGGCAAGATTACAATATTGTCATTTTTCACCAGCTTCCTTCTAAAACAATAGATATCAGTGCAGCTATTCGAGACTTGAATAAAACGAAGAAGGCAAGACTATTTGTATTAGGAGCTCTTACCGATGTGTCCAAATTCAATGCTTCACAAGGTCTATTGAAAATAACAGGTGACTCAAGAAATATGAATGAAGTGAGTGGTGATTTCCGAGAATCTTTCAGTTTGTTCAAACCAGATGCTACTTGGAGAGAATATTTCAAAAATTTTCCACCGATTTCAGCGCCATTTGGCGAATACATGGCATCACCCGGAGCCCAAACGCTGATCGCTCAGAAAATTGGAAACATCATCACTAACTATCCACTGTTGATGATAGGGGAAGACCTCGGAACACGGACCGCAATATGGACAGGAGAAGGAATATGGAAATGGAGATATTTTAATTATCAGGAAAACAAAAATTTTGACCAGATCGATGATTTGGTTCAAAAAACCATTCAATTCATAGGAATCAAAGAAGACAAACGAAAATTCAGAGTGAATAGCCCTCAGAAAGTATATTTTGAAAATCAATCCATCTTATTCGATGCTCAACTTTTCAATGAATCCTACGAACCTGTCACTACGGACGATGTTGTTATTACGATCTCTTCCTCTGATCGAAAAGACTATCAGTTTACATTCAATAAAACAGACAATGCTTATACGTTAAATACAGGTTTGTTTGCTCCGGGGACCTACCAATACACAGCCCATGTCACCAACAAATCCGGCCGGCAAGAAGTAAAAGGTCAGTTTATAGTCCAAAAAATCCAATTGGAGACTTATCAAAATACGGCGGATCATAATCTCCTCCTTCTCATGGTGACTCAGCAAGGTGGTGCAGTCGTGAGTCCTGAACATATCACCAGCCTTGCAGACAGCATCCTTTTAAATAAAGCATTGAAGCCTATCCAATACAGTAGTCAACGCACCTATCCTATTATCAATTTTAGATGGTTGTTTGCCCTATTAGCTTTGCTATTATGTGGAGAATGGTTTTTGAGACGATATCATGGTGCTTATTAGTCCCGTTAAAGAGGAATTAAGTGAGCCATTTAAGGTCTACTCTTGAGCGTGTCACTATTTAATGGATACTTCTTAATTCCATTGAACTATTCTTATTTTTGCAA
>JAYSTG010000108.1:0-2079 GCA_043719965.1 Saprospiraceae bacterium
GTAATAGATGTGAAGCAAAATACGGCATATCACCTAGAAGCGATTCAGAGCCCTGCATTAACAAAGAAGGAGAGGAAAATGGAAGGAAAGAGTTTAATAGATCATTATGCATCCATCTTAATAAGCCGTGCGGCTACTATACTGAGTATCAGTAAGATACTAGTAGTAGATGCTTATTTTACAAAATTCAAATTTATTGAGGCTATTACTAGTAGAATGAATATGGAAGTAATAAGCAGACTCCGAAATGACGCTAATCTCAGATACATCTATACACAGAAACCAAGAACGGGCAAGGGACGCCCTAAAAAATATGATGGCAAGATAGATGTAAAAATTATTGATAAAAGAAGGGTAAAAAAAATATTTGAGGATCAACAAGTCAGTATCCCTAGCGCTAAGGTATTTAGTGTTGGATTGAAGAGAGACATACTGCTGTGCTATGTAGAATTTAAAAAGTCAGTTGGATCCATAATCACCAGTAATTTATATTTTAGTACCAATTTGGAGCAAGACCCAGTAGTAGTATTAAATTACTACAGAGCTCGATTTCAAATGGAGTTTATATTCCGAAATGCTAAACAATACACAGGCCTAGATACCTACCAGGCTCGAAGTGCAAATAAAATGCATTTTCACTACAACGCATCATTGACAGCTGTATCAATAGCTAAAGCCATTATCCGAAAATCTCATCAAATAGATCAAGAGATAGCTTTCTCAAATGCAGACATCCATACAGAACCTCACAATAGGGCCCTGGCTCAAACTATATTTTCATTCTATGGTATAGACCCAAAGTTTGATGAAAATAAGGATAACTCCAACTTATCTTAGACTATGGTAAAATTGCAGCTTGATTTACTTTTCCGAACCATTGTTATCAAAATTAGATTTAGCCCTTTTAAATCTTCTCGATTTAATCATTATAAAATTTATTATATTGTATACTAAAATCATTTACCGGAGTACAACTTTATCTTTCCACATTAACCAATGATGAAATGAAAAAACAAAAAATCAACGACGCCAACCGACGAGAATTTATAAAATCTACAGGGGTGGCGTTGATGGGAAGTTCTATGGCCATTAATTTGGGCTTTCCCGTAACCGTATTAGAGAATAAGAGAAATAATTCCAATCTTTTGAAAGTAGGCTTAATAGGTTGCGGTGGCCGCGGATCTGGCGCAGCCGCCCAGGCGCTCACTGCTGATCCCAATGTGGTACTTACGGCTATGGGTGATGTATTTATGGATCGATTAGAAGAGTCGTATAAATCATTGGTAGAGGTCGCTCCCCAAAAAGTACAAGTCGATAAATCACATAAATTTGTAGGTTTTGATGCTTATAAAAAAGTAATCGCATCAGGGGTAGATGTAGTAATATTGACTACTCCACCTTATTTCAGGCCCGAACATCTGACTGCGGCGATCGAAGCAGGCAAACATGTATTTTGTGAAAAACCAGTGGCGGTAGATGCACCCGGAGTGCGGAAAGTTATCTTGGCTGCTAAAAAAGCTGCAGAAAAAAAATTGTCTCTAGTTTCTGGTTTTACATTTAGATATGATTATCCCAAAAGAGCTTTTTTTGAAAGGGTGTTACAGGGTGAAATAGGTGAAGTCAAAACCGTATCCTCTACCCGCAACGGTGGCTATCTATGGTATAAGCCAAGACAATCTCAGTGGACTGATATGGAGTACCTTTTGCGCAACTGGTACTACCAAAATTGGCTCTCGGGGGATTATCTGGTAGAGATGATCGTGCATAGCCTGGATATGATGTCATGGGCGGTGGGTGACCAACTGCCTATACAAGCTACCGGAAGCGGCGGGCGACAAGCCCGGGTAGAAAAAATGTATGGTAACATCTATGATCATTTTGCGATCGAATATGAATATGCGAATAATGTGCAGGGCTTCAGTTTCAGCCGCCAGCAGCAAGGTTGTTCTGGTCGCAATTCTGTAGAAATAGCAGGCACCCTGGGCAACGCTATCGTAAAAAGCAGTGGTGAGCTGGAAATAACCGGTAAAAATAAATGGAACTATCAGGGTGAAAAAAATGATCCTTATCAAACCCAGC
>JAYSTG010000109.1:0-5334 GCA_043719965.1 Saprospiraceae bacterium
AAAGATTATCGTCGGATGAATGTCGCGATCACTCGTGCTAAAAACAGACTATTTGTAATCGGAGATAGCGCTACGATAGGTCATGATGGGTTTTATAAATCGTTTTTGGTCTATGTGGAGCAACATGGAGAGTATAGGACTGCGTGGGAGTTTGAATAATGTATTGTGACCGATGTGGCGGCTCAAAATTTGTAAAAGCTCCATACCGGGGAGTGATTGAAGATGACGAGGAATATTTCCTGCACCTGCTTGCCCTCGCTTTGTTCCTCGCTGCCCACTAACTATGCAGCATTTTTCACATCGTCTGTCCAGGGTCCAAAATGTATAAGCTGGCTCCTGATTTTACCATCTCTGCCTTTGACCCCTGCAGCATGATAATCCACAGCAATATCTGTGATACTAATGCGAGTTGTTATTGATGATTTGTGTTACCTTCATTGGCAAGGAAAAGTTAGCTGGGTATGAAATAGTAATGTGTATAAAAAAGTCTTATGCATTAAGTAACGCAAAAGACTTGATTTCGTTATAACTGGAATAAGTTTTTTAAACCCTTCTTAAACAAACACCATAATTATAATCATACTTTCCACCTGTGCTTTATTATTTGCTGGTGCTATCAGAATAAAAAACTTGCTTTTGGCAAATGTTAAATGTAAATTTGACATAATAAAACAATAAGTCGATAAGTTAATCAAATACCCTTAGTTCTAAAATGCCTTCAGAAATAGTCTATTAAAGTAAAAGTACTATACCTTGGATAACCTCCCATTAAAAATATTTATATTGTAAGCTTGGTGGGTGACAGATATCTTTATACAATCAAGACATTTTGCGAATAAATAGCAACAAAGATATCTTGCAAATATGAGAAAGGATTTGACACCCTATAGGCAAGGTAAAGACCAGTTTTCCCAGTCCAAAATCAGGTCTGTGGAGTTTCACTTTTGGGATTGAAACTGTATGTCAACTATGCTTTGAAGGAATGACTTGATATGTTTGACAACTATCCTGATCTGATTTAGGATCATAAAAACAAACTTCTCCATGCTTTGGAATTTTTATAAAATAAAAAGTCTCATGCATTAACTAACGCATAAGACTTGATTTCGTAGCTACAGGTAAACTAAATGGGTAAACTAAGACTATCTTTTTAAAAAAGCATCCATCCCCATTCGAGCGATATCATCGATGACACTGCCGTCACCGTTTCTATCCAGAAATTTATTGATCAATCCCATTTGTGGTTGATCAGGAGCTTGTACTGATTTTTTCAATAGATCGCCTATACCACCGACATTGACACCGACTTGTTGTCTTTGTTTACCAAGCAAGCCCAATAATACAGGAGCAAGTGTAGAAGCTAATTGGCCGACTTTGGTTTTATCCAGTCCACTCAACCGTCCAATCATGTCGACTACATTGGGTTGTAATCCTCCCAATATATGACCTAGAATACCGCTACCGTTAGCAGTCGCTGCATTAGCAGGTTGTGCCGCTCCACTGACGAAGCCCATCAAGTCATCCATGACACTACCATCATGATCTCTATCGAGTGCAGATACCAGTGCATTGAGACCACTAGGAGAAGCAGCATTTTTAGATAAGGCCGCCATCAAAGTAGACAAGATACCATTGGACGCAGCTTGTACCTGACGAGAGTCGTTGACCCCGATTTGTTTGCCCAATTGTTCAAGAACTTGTGGGTTCATTTGATTTTGGAGCATTTCAAGAATATTCATGTTTTTAGTTTGATTGATTAAGTAAAAAAATAAGCAGTGAAATTACTATTATTCTATTATAGTGGCTTGATAAATGCGCACAAATATTTTCTTAACAAGGACTACAATACCAAAAATAGAAAAACCAGTGCCAATCCTGTCGAATAGGGTATGTTTTACAAGTTGCCCATTTGTCCTGTCTAGTCACAAAGCTTTAGCATTAAGATCTTTGGATTTCCTTACTTTTGCACATTCATATTCAATCTATTCATGCGTCTAATATTCAGTTTTTTTATTGGTAGCCTTATGGGTATGCTATATTCTTGTCGTCCGAGTCAGGAACATACACTAGCAGAATCCATGCTTACGGGCAAAAATGTCTCTCTGTCTGGGACGGCTGGCTGGCTGGCAGATCCTATGTATATAACATCTCAACCGAGTAATGTCATCACCAATAATGGTTATACCTATGTATTTTATGTGAAAGAACCTGTAGATGCTCCCTTGGCGGGTAGCGGTTTAGGTGGTACGATTCATTATGCCTACTCCAGAGATCAGGGAAATACCTGGTCTGACCAAGGCCTTGTCATTGGTACTGGCTTAGCCGGCCAATTTGATGCACAAGGAGTAGTTAAGCCCGCAGTAATCATGGCTACCGATAATCATTTTTTTTATCTCTATTATGTTGGTATTGGCGATGGCTTTAATTTATCTAATGATGCGCAGCAAAATAGAAGCGGCATAGGACTAGCGAAGCTTATTTTTAATGAAGACGGCGCCATCCGAGTAGCTATTAAACTCAATAGTGGCAAACCCGTGTTGGAAGCTAGCGAATCAGGCTCCGGTCGATTTGATGCATATAGTATAGATGATCCTAATCCTATAAATATGAATGGTCAGGTATGGCTTTATTACACAGGGTTGGATAAATGGCGTGGCACACTGCGTATGGGTCTGGCAGTTTCTGCAGACATTAATGCTAATCATGTCAAACAAAACAACAACCGTGCTCTCCTCGATGGCAACCCAAGCCTCATCCAAAAACAGGACCAAGGAGTATTAGCTATATTTACAGAAACACAAAATGCCTGGTTTGCAAATGATGGCCTACATTTTAATAAATTGAAACAACGATTTCCCATAGCCCTAAAAAACGCCAGAGGTAATGGAGATACTCCGGCTCTATCCTGGGGCTTGGCAGATCCAACAAATTCCGCTGCAGGATTTGGTAAATGGCAGATAAAATAATTACGATTTAATCTTATTCTTTTAATTCAGATTAGTTGATACCTATGAATTATAAATTTTTAATACTATGCTCCGGGTTGGTCTTATGGATCGTGAGCGCTTGCAAAAATGAGCCGTCAAAGAAACACTCCATACCAGTCATAAAGACTCCTACTGACCTTAGACAATGGATATTGGATGAAACGATAAAAGACTATGATCGCAATACTTTTGGCTATGACTTGAAATTTATTCGTCAAAGAAAAACACCAATATTATTGTATGACGAAAAATTTAAAAATATGGTGCTGGTCTGTCCGGAATATCAAGGCCGAGTTATATCAAGTACAGCAGATGGACTTGAAGGATATAGTCATGGATGGGTCAACTATGATCTAATAGGATCTGGAGAATATCAGGATCAGTTTAACGCTTTTGGTGGCGAAGATCGTATTTGGTTGGGCCCGGAAGGTGGGCAGTTTTCCTTATTCTTTAAACCCAAAACAAAGTTTGAATATGAAAACTGGAATGTTCCAGATGAGCTGGATAGACAAATCTTCGAAATCGTCTCCATAGGATCTACTGAAGTATCCTTATTTAAAAAAGTAGTCGTTCAAAACTATGCTGATCAGAAATTGGAGATTGCTATCAGTCGACAAATCAAATTATTATCTCCATCAGCATTTTTATATAATCATGGTGTAGAATACAATGAAAAGGTAAAAGCAGTAGGATTTGAATCCAATAACTTCATCAGAAATAGTGGTCCTACAGAATGGAATCAGAAGACCGGCATGCCATCGATCTGGATACTCGGAATGTTCAAGCCCAGCCCTACCGCTACCGTAGTCATACCGTATAAGGGAGGACCTGAGTCCTCCATGGGCAGTGTAGTGACCGATGATTATTTTGGCAAGGTGCCTGCTGATCGACTGATCATAGATCCCAAAGTTCTTTACTTAAAAGCAGATGGACATCTGCGAACTAAAATCGGAGTCAATACCTATCGTGCCAAACCCATATGCGGAAGTTTTGATGAAGAACGAAGCACCTTGACGATCATTGAATATTCGCTTCCAGATACTGCTAGTCAATATGTCAACTCGCAATGGAAGATTCAGGATAAACCTTTTGCTGGTGATGTAGTCAACGCTTACAATGATGGACCCTTGCAAAATGGGACGCAATTGGGCCCCTTCTACGAAATCGAATCTTCTTCACCTGCTGCTTTTTTAAAACCCCAAGAAACATTACAACATAAGCATGCCACCATACATTTTACCGGCAGTGATGCAGTGCTCAATCCTATTGCTCTGAAATTATTGGGAGTAAGTATTCAGGAAATTCGTAATGCCTTTAAATAATTAATTACCTTACCTTTTTTTAATAACCACTTACTGTATGAAAATTAAATACATTCTATTAGCGACCACGATGCTGGGGATTCTCGATCTTCAAGCACAATCTTCCAAGCAGCTCTTTAATCTAAAAAACCTGGATGGATGGATAGTCTATGGTACGGAACGCTGGTTTGTAGAACAAGGAGATTTGGTATGTGAGAGTGGACCTGACAAAGCCTACGGATATCTCGGTACGGTAGATCAATTTAAAGATTTTGATTTGAGACTAGAGTTTAAACAAGAAGCTGATGGAAATAGCGGGGTTTTTTTTCATTCCTCATTTGAAGGAACCAAGGTCAGTGGTTGGCAGACCGAAGTCGCTCCGGCAGGTCACAGTACGGGTGGTATCTATGAGTCCTATGGCCGAGGATGGCTGATCAAACCCACAGATAATAAAGACACGAAATACCTCAAGGTGGGTGATTGGAATAAGATGCGGATACAGGTCAAAGGAAATAAAGTAACTACCTGGCTCAATGGGCATAAGATGATCACATTGAAAGATGATAAAATAGGAAGCAGAAGTGGTCAGATCGCTTTGCAGATACATGACGGCGGTGGCATCAAAGTAAGATGGAGAAACATGTTTGTAAAAAATCTGTAGTAAATCGAATGAAATACCTTTTGTGGTTGACTTTGATAGGAGTGATTGCCTGCACCTCTAAGCAAGGTGGAGAATCCAAACCAATAGATCCACAGACTGCAATGTTCGACTCCTTAAAAGCTGTGCAATGGGGAGCGGATGAGTATGGTATGAAACCCTATGTTTTGGTTTTACTCAAAAGAGGACCCCATAGATCTCAAGACTCCATGACTAGATCCCAATTGCAAAATGCGCATATGGAAAACATCACGAGACTCGCCAATGAAGGTAAGTTATTATTAGCAGGCCCTATGATGGCAGACGAGGACATCCGAGGTATCTACTTATTCGATGTACGTACCATAGATGAAGCTAAAAAACTTACAGAGACCGATCCAGCTATTCA
>JAYSTG010000110.1:0-5333 GCA_043719965.1 Saprospiraceae bacterium
TGTTATTGCAATCATCCGTTGCAGTCCAGGTTCTGGTGACTGAATAATTACCGGGACAGTTGCCTGGTGTGGTTACATCTGCAAAGGTCGGTGTCACACTGACATCACATGCATCGGATGCAGTTGGTGTTGCAAACGCCGGTACAGCCGGGCACTCAATAGTTGACGGGCCGGGCAATGCTGAGATCACCGGTGCAGTATTATCTTCTACTGTTATTGTTTGAGAAGCAGTAGATGAATTACCGCAGGCATCGGTAGCTGTCCAGGTTCTGGTTACAGAATATTCCTGAGCACAGGCTCCCGGAGTATTCACATCGACAAAAGTCAAAGTAACCGCCGCATTGGGACAAGCATCAGTAGCAGTGGCTTGGGTAAATGAAGGAACAGCAGGACAATTTATAGTTGAAGGTCCAGGTAAAGCAGCAATCACGGGAGCAGGTGCTGCAGGCACAATAAACGTGGAAGAACAAGATTGCATTGATGCACTACATCCATCACTAGCTGAAAGTGTAAAGCTTAAACTGACTCCAGCACTACAATTATAAGTAGGCAAGGCTGGAATAGAACCAATATTTGAAGTTGGGCCACAACCACCATTGACCGAGAATGCAGCTTTCCAGGTATTGTAAGCTGAGGTAATGTCTGCTGATGTACTACAAGCTGACAAAAGAACAGCTGCAGGACAAGACACCGATAGAATCGGCACATTAGTGCCCACGGCATCTACATGGAAAGTAGAGGTACAAGTTTTAGGGGTGGAATTACAATCATCAGTTGCTGACAAGGTGAAGGTTAAGTTGACAGCATTGCAACTGTAAGCGGGTAGAGCTGGAATCGATCCTATATTTGAAACTGCATTACAACCTGTAGAAACTATAAAGCCTGCCTTCCAGGTATTATAAGCTGCAAGAATAGCAGCAGCGCTCTGACACGCCACCAAATTTACATTTGCCGGGCATGTTACTGTTAAAGGCGGAGGAGTAATTATAAAATGCTGAATACAGGTCTCTATGGGGAATGTCCCTGCAGTGTTGGTAAAAAATAAAGTATAGGTTCGTGTAAAGTTTGCTCCATCACAAAGGGTAAGGTCCCCAGCATCACTGGATGACATCGTCATCGTGCCTGTACAAGTACCGAGGTTTGAAAATACAGATGAGGGAATTGTAAGAGCAGGAGGAATAGAGCAAGAAGTTAAATTTACATTTCCGGGTAAGATACAAGCTGGATCTGGATTACATGGTGGTGGTTGCTTGCATAAATTACATATACTCACATTTGCCGAGGAATTGAGACACATGTAAAGAGTCATTTCATTGATACCCACTGGGAATGTGAATGTAACTGTAGATTGAGATCCTCCATTGGATCCGATTGAGCAGATTCCATCTATCAATGTAAAGCTTCTGTCCAATTCACCATTACACCCTTGGCCTTGGCCCAGCTTAAATGTGAACTGCTGGGTCAAAGAACCGGGCGCTCTTGTAAATACAAATTTATGACAGTTCAGTGTACCAGATATACAAGTACTATTGTTATTAATATTTCCAGAAACAGAGGTGCTACCAACACCACAAATTGGTAGGCCATCAATATTAACAACTGTAGTAAATCCTACACATGTCCCTGTAGGGCAATCCACAAAGCTAAAATTATTTGCAGGCAGATATTTAACAGTAGGATCAGCATCTGAAAATACTGAAGCTAAGTGTTGAGGTGTGACCGCTTTACGATGCTCAGGCTGGTTGGTTAATTTATCATTCGAATTGAACAATAAAAAATAAAATAAGACGGAAAAACGTAAAGTTGTAGAGGTGACTGATTCCATATAATTAAGGTTAAAGTTTGAGCATACCAATCCCAGGTCGTTACTTTTAACAACTCATGAGAAGAATAAATCATACCGAGATGCTATAAGTCAATGCAAAGACAAGCCCTGTGCAAAAGCATATCAGGTACGAAATGAAATAATAAAAAAAGAACTATGAAATCAGTCTGAGAAACAAACTAAATTAGGTCATTTCAGAATCTCACGTGTTTAACAGTTGTCTTCATGTTCAGTTGGTCCAAAATGTAATACAATGTCACTTTTTACATTGCTAAAACATCAACACATTTGGTCAACTCAGAATACTTTAAACAACTACTAAAATCTTAACGAAAAAATAAGTTGGTGTTTTACTTGGTAATTTTGGTAAGCTAAATATAATACCATTAGCATACCATTAGCAAACTTTATTTCATATATTTTAAAAATAATTTTCAAAAAGTCTAAAATCAATATAATATACATTAAGTAATATATTATATGAAATCAGTAACATATATTTGAACGAATAATTTTCGTTTTTATGTTTTTAGTTCTTCTAAGGTGCCAAACATGGAAATGGATTAAATGATCTATTTCTTACCTTTAGCCGCATAAAAAATACCTGCATATAAGTGATTTAAAAATGCAGGATCACTGTACACCGCTGGCATATGTCCGAGAGCGGTATAAAAAGCTCTTCCTCCATCATAATCATGATACCATGCAATCGGATGAAATGATCCCATGCCATCACTTTTCTTCTCACCCCATTGTACCTTAGCATTATAAGTAGACTCGTCTACAGCAAGGATATACTTGAGGTCGTTTATTTTTTCAGGGCCAAAATCATACCATTCATCCGTCCAAAGATTGGTTTCTTTAAAATCTTCAAGGCCCGGAAATTTGTTAGCAGTAAATTTTAAACGTGCTGATTGAATCACAGGATGGATTTTAAATGTTCGGCCTACCATCTTAGTATACCATTCCCAATCATACTCCGTATCCGTCGCCGAATGAACTCCAACAAATCCTTTTCCCGATCGGATAAATTTTTCCATAGCGGCTTGTTGTTGATCATTGAGGATATCACCGGTTGTGTTAAGGAAAATAATGATATCAAACTTAGCAAGGTTAGCGTCATTAAACCTTGAAGGGTCCTCATGCCACTCTACATCAAACTGATGTCTATCCGCCATAGCACGGACCGCAGCCACCCCTTCATGAATAGACTCATGATGCCAACCCATAGTGCGAGTAAATAAAAGCGCTCGAAATTGTTTTTGAGCATGGGTTATAGTGATCGTGCTGACTAATAGCACGATTAGTGCAAAATAAAGGTTTGATTTTTTCATATACGTTTTTTTGTGAAAGTGAAAATAGGGATTATTTTCGGTACATTGCATACGTGTCTTTTCACTGGTTTTAAGCGTTGAATAAGATGAAAATATAAAAAAGGGGCTGTTTTGACCAATCTATTAGAGACACCCTCTGAAAAAATTGAAAGTAAGGGTCTTCATGGGCATATGGAGGATAAAATCACCTAGGAGGTCGTTGATAGGGCTTGTTTTTACCTTAAACCTATAGGTGTTACTGGATATTTGATTGTCCAGACCTGAACCTCTGACTGTACTGCGTAATAAGTGATTGATCCCGATAGCAATCAAGATACTTTCACGGCACATATTTCCAACATTTTTATCTAATTTGTTCCTTCATCCCATTATGAAAACCTACAGCAAACTCCTATTTGACCGAGGCATCATAGCAAAACTTGGAAGACCTAATATGAATGACCTGTTGTTCATTAATACTTCATTTTTTAATTTTTTTCTACCTCTCCTTCTTATTGGATTGATGCGATGGATACCTCAGGCTAATCATTTAGTATTCGGACAATTGGAAGGGCAAGACCCGATCTATAGTACCTTATTGATAGGATTGGCGACCTTATTCACGATGATGATCTATACTCGACAGACTTATTTTTATGAAGATCATGTCGATCAATCATCCATGTTCAAAATAGTAAATCAGATTGCTTTTTTATTGCCACTTGGCGTGTGGATGTTAGCGATTACTTTTAACTATCCCGCAGTACACTGGCGGTCTATCCTTATTTGTACTGTCCTCTTGATATTGGCAGGAACTGCGATGTCTCGGACTAAATACAACATCTTCAGAGAAATCATTAAAGAACGACAAATAAATAAATTGATCTTAGTGTGCATGGCTTTGATTATTATGATCTTTGTTTTTTTTCTGATTAAATTCGACGAAATCGAGGGTAAAGACCATTTGACAACTTGGACTATGATTTTTATCATATCCGTATTTCTAATCACGGTGGTGATCAATGAATTTGCACGGCGGAAAGTACAGCATACCTCTTTTGATCGGTCTGCTATATTTTGGAATAGCGCCGCTAATGCTACCTATATTTTTCTTATCCTATTACTTGTAATATGGATTTTTGGTAATTACAATAAATTCGGGAACGCGTTTGATGTCATCATTCTTTATTTTCTTTTCCTACGTATGTTATTGTTTGGTATAGGTGTTTTGGCCAGGTATTTGGCCAATTCAAAACCTATTCACTTTATGAATATTAAATTCGTAACCATTCTTGTAGGGTGTTATTTTATTGGAATAATCACCAAACCAGGAAAAGGTAGAGACCAATATAGCCTGCAAGTGATGTCAAAACCACATGTTCGAATATCTTTCAATGAATATATGGATCGATGGTTAATAAAAAAGGATTCGACTGCACCAATCTACCTGATAGCGGGCCAAGGTGGCGGATCCAGAGCTGGCTGCGCATTTTTTACTACCATGACCTTATTGGACTCCATGATTGATAAAAACACCATGGCGATCACCACAATTTCGGGGAGTTCAAATGGAGCAGGGTTTTATTTAGGGATTAAAAAAGCATTACCCACCTCTCAGACTTATTATCAGCTCATTCCTCCTGAGGACACCCTACGAATCAAAAAGATTGATTCGATGTTATATCAAAAAGATTATATATCCAATTCATTATTCAAACTTTTATTTACGGATTATGCTCGTACTATATTGGGATCAAATCAAAATACCAAGTCAAGGAATCTGTCCTTAATACAGGAAGAACTAGCATCGTATCACTTAGTAAAGCATTATTTAAAACTCTCAGACATTACACTATTGGATAGTGCATGGAGTTCGATTTATACGAATGAACCTGATGTTGCTACTCCATTATTTTTACCATTGAGTTATAATATAGAATATGGTGTAAAAGCCATACATAGCCCCGTACGACTTCCGATCGAAGGGATGCATCCTTATTTTTCAACCTTGGATAGCATGGGTGATGATCGTGATGTACAAATCAATAAATCTATACTCACGAGTCAAATGTTTCCCATTATCAGCGCGAGCGGCAGCATTGATTCATTTCATTACCTGGATGGAGGTGTATATGATAATTTGGCTTATGAGACCTTGTTCGACCTCTATCATTTGGTGGAAAAAAAGAGGGATA
>JAYSTG010000012.1:0-6097 GCA_043719965.1 Saprospiraceae bacterium
TGGCCCAAACAAGTGATGATCAGTGTATCCAGTAATGGAAAAAACTATAATGAAATTTATAATGAATCTTCGGTCATGGTCAATGACAGAGCCAATCTAACCAAAAATCATTCTGCCAGCCTAAATGCTTATGCACGATTTGTAAAGCTCAAAGCGGTGTCCATAGGAATTTGCCCACCGTGGCATGTAGGAGCAGGGAGTAAGTCATGGCTGTTTGCTGATGAAGTATTGGTCGAATAAATACCAATATATACCAAATCCTAGAGTAGAAGTTCAATAGATAAAGAAAGTTGAACACTGATCCAATCAAGTCTACTGAACAAAAACAGCAACAGAATTGTACTAAATTTGCGACATGAAGGGAATTGCAGGAATGGTAATTGTAATAATAGGTAACCTTTGCTCGATTCATGCTCAGATCACCATAGATCTCACGACCCAGGACGCCAGTTGTAGTGGTAAAGGATCTATATCGGTGAGTGCATCTGGGGGCAAGGCCCCTTATTCCTATGAGATCATCGATAATACTTGCGGGTTGAATAATAAGCCACTTCAAAGCAATGCTGTGTTTACAGGTCTTACTTCTTGTACCTTTACGGTGAAGGTGATCGATGCTGATGGAAAATTTAATACCAAACCCGCTATCGTCGGAGGGAATTACATCGGCCCCAGTGCCTCTATAGCGGTGAATGGATGTAGTTTTACTATAAATGTTCGTAATGGTAACACCCCTATTCAATATTCGATTTCATTAGATGGAGGTAGAAGTTATGGAGCGCCGACTGCTCAAAATATCTATACCAATCTATCTGAAGGTACTTATTTTATAAAAATAGAGGATGCATGCAATTCAAGTTATATCACCAGCGCTACCATTGATTTGGATGATTTGGAATACATTTTTTTTCGAATTTATGGTGTAGGGGGCCAAATACTTGATTCTATTGCAGCCACCAACGTTAGAGGCGGTCAGGGACCCTATCAATTTTTAATAGTCAATGGCGTGGATACCTTGAAGAGTCTTAACGACCATTTTGCACTAAAAGATATAGTAAAAACGTGTAACACTCAAGTCGTGGTAAAAACCGGATGTGGTGTTTACTCCAAGCGCTTTGAATATGGCGACTCAGAGATCAAATGCTTAAATTATTCCAGTGGCACCGTTGAGTTCAAGATGAATGTAGGCACTCCCCCTTTTACTTCAATCTATTATTTTGCAAACACTTCCACCCAAACACCAGGGCTACAATTAAACAATTTAATTAAAAATGATGTTTATTATTCTTTTAATGTAAAAGATGCTTGCGGCGATTTTTCTAGTTCCAATAATTTAATGTATCAATATCGACCAGAGATTACGCTTACTTCCAAAAAGGACTGTAGTGAATTCGCTACCACTACACTTACAATTTCCCAAAACAATGTGCGTAATACAACGTTTGATGTATCCTGTACTTCGTGTACGCCGTCAGACAAGTTTGCAGGAATAGATTCAAAAGTAACGCTTCCCAATCTCAATACCGGTAAAAAGACGATTGTAATCTCAGATAGTTGTGGTACTCGATGGACTTGTACTAGTGAATATATTATTCCGGTCACAGAGACTTGTGATTCGATAAAGCTACAGTTGGTAAATGCATTTTTATGTGATAATAGAACGACAGGTACCAGCTATTCCGGTGATACCATGCCAGCAGACATGTTTTATCTCAGGCGATCCGATGGTGTATTTATAGATAGTAATCGTAATGGAGTCTTTAAAAACTTGAGTAATAGTCAATATATCGTACAGGGTAGATCAGCTTCGTGTGGATTGATTCAAGGAACCTATACCCGTAACATCATTGTACAAGCCCCAAAATATCGAATAGGAGTAAATCAGTTTAATACAGATTGTAGTATCGTTTACAATCTGAATGTAGATTATGATTACTATCCCTATGAGCTTACTACCGTGTTCGGCAAATCTTATGGCACGGGCAATAATGCCACCCCCCAGTTCGGCACCTACTATGATAATTTGTTACCAGGACTATACATCCTTAAGTCCTTAAAAAATTGTTGGGAGGATACTATAAACCTGCCTGAAGTAAAATCGAAAATAAAATTAGAAGACATCACGGTGTGCCCAGCCGGCGGAAGCGTCACTCTAAGTGGAGGTAAAAGCTTTGCGCAATGGAAATCTGAATATGCTAAGCAAAACCTTGACCTATACTTTTTAAATAACCTCGCGGATTGGTATGATTTTTCTCGTACTTCTGTATTCAATTACGATACTGCAAATCATACTTATTTTAATATAGAACCCGGCAAAACGTATACTTTGTATATGCATTCTTTTGCTGCAGCTGGTTTCAATAATACGTGTGCAGTAGATTCATTGACTTTTACAATGCCAAATTATACTCCTCCATCCTTGGTTTCAGACCTTACCTTGAAGTGTGATATTTCGAATACCTTATTAGCTCAATTAAAAATAAATAAAGGCACCAAACCCTTCGTCATTCAGGAAATAAATTGTTCCAATCAAAGTCTGATCGGGAGTTCAACCTCGACGAGTGATAGTATCATTGCGCTGTCCAATCTCAGCCTGGCCACCCATTGTTTTAAAGTCACCGATGCCTGCAATAACACTGCTATTGCAGAAGCCGGCATAGGCAATCTCAATGCCAATATACAATCTTTAAAAAATTGTGATAATACAACTACCTTTTATTTCAGTACTATTCCAGGAGCGACTTATCGATGGACTAATAAATTGAATAATCCAATAGGCCAATCCCCATCCATCACTATACCTGATCCTAGCAATGGAGATGAAGTAAAACTATTAATCGACTATAAAGGCTGCGGGATCAATAAATCATTATTAATTAATAGCATCAGTGTGCAAAAACTTCAAGTCAATATTCATCCGACTAAGATTATTAAATTGTGTAATAAAGGATCGATAAAATTTAGTCCTACTATTCAAGGTGGTTTGGCGCCTTTTATGTATAGCTGGAATACGGGATCTTCCGATAGTACTATTACCGTCAATACGACAGGGAAATATGTGCTTGGAATTACCACTAATAATGGATGCATACTATATGACACGGTAGAAGTCATCATTGGTAATGATTTGATTGCAAACACCACTATAAATAATGTAGCATGTTTTGGTGAAAGTACAGGAAGTATTACGACCTCCCTCACAGGTGGTTTCCCCCTTTATCGTTATATTTGGTCAGATAGCACTACACAGGATAAGCTGTTGAATAAACCTGCGGGTAATTATACCCTTACCGTTGTAGACGATGCCAGTTGTACAGTACTAAAAAGTATATCGATCACACAAAGCCCTGAGCTCAATGGTATTATTACCACGAGCCCTGCCTCATGTGATATTTCTAAAGATGGCAAAGCTGAGCTTGCACCGCAAGGTGGACTGGGCCCATATATATATAGTTGGAGCGATGGCAGTACTTCCAGCTTGCTCAATAATGTAAACCCAGGAGCTTATACGATCTTCATCACAGATGCTGCACTATGTAAAAAAACCCTATCCACTCAAATTACAAAGAAGCCTGTAATCACTTTAAGTAAAATAGATACTATATGCTCTGGAGTTTCTTTGACCGTAGGCAATTCGAAATACACCACTTCTGGTAATTATATTGATACGCTTAAAAATAGGTTAGGTTGTGATAGTATCATTAGGACTAATTTAGTCGTCAATGCGCTTCTACAATATACCATCAACTCCAAAAACCCTGCCTGCAATGATCAAAGGAATGGAGAGATTTCTATCACAGGTATTAATAGTAAGGGTCCTTTTCAGTTTTTGATTAATAATATCCCCTATGCCGGATTGTCTACCAATACACTCCCCAATGGAAATCATGTCGTGAAACTTATTGATGGATATCAATGTGTATTGGAGAAAGGGGTCGCCTTGGCTAATCCACCGAAAATCACCTTGGAGATAAGTAAAGACACTATGATTCAGTTCGGGGACTCCTTATTGTTAAAAATATTGTCCAATGTATCTAAGTCAGACATTAAAAACATTACGTGGACGGGCACTGATGGTTTTAATTGCACTACCTGTTTGGTACAGGCCGTATTAAAACCCAAGTCAGATATCTCTTATAAAGTAGAGCTCGAAACCATCCATGGATGTAAAGTGCAGGACCTATTCAATGTAAAAGTAAACAGCCAATTCAAGATTTTTGCGCCGAATACGATGAAACTAAATGGGAATAGTACCGATGATCGCAATCAAAGATTTACTTTATATGGCTCTAATTATATTGATCAAATAGATTATTTAAGGGTATTCAATCGATTTGGAAGCCTGGTCTTTGAAGCTAAAAATTTCCCTCCGAATGATATTCAGTATGGATGGGATGGTACATTTAAAGGCCAGAAAATAGACCCAGGATTGTATATTTATGTGGCCAGTGTTTTACTCATAGATAATTCTCGAAAGATCGTAAAAGGGGATATTACCATTGTGGATTAGCGTTTTTAGTAGTGCTGAAGTAAACGTTATAGTTTTCTAAAAAAAAATGTGATAGTCTAGTGATAATTCTATCGGATATTTGTAACATTAAAAATAAATAATCATTAAAATGAATCATTGGTTAATTAGTATCATGGTTGCAGCTAATCTGGCTCAATGTGCAGAGCGGAATCTAAACCAACCTGCGCAGTATGCAGATCATACCTCAATGACTACCTCGATTGCCGAATCTATAGTGGATATAGATACTACCTGGACTGAAAAAATACAAAAGTCTAAAGAAGAATGGAAAAAAATATTGACTCCACAACAATATCATATCACTCGAGAGCAAGGTACAGAAAGGCCATTTTCAAGTGAATATTATGACAATCACGAAGATGGTATATATGTATGTGTCTCTTGTAACAACCCATTATTCAACGCAAAGACTAAATTTAATTCAGGTACAGGGTGGCCCAGTTTTTATGCCCCTTATTTTTCACGTAGTGTTCATGTATCGACTGATGAATCTGCCGGTATGGTCCGTGATGAAATTGCTTGTGCGCGATGCGACGCCCACCTGGGTCATGTTTTTAATGATGGCCCCAAACCAACCGGATTGAGATATTGTATGGATGGGGTAGCCCTGAAATTGGCGAAAAATATCAAAGTAAAAACTAAAGCGATGACCACCAAAGCTGTTTTTGCAGCAGGATGTTTCTGGTGTTTGGAAGCGGTATTCGAAAACATTAAAGGCGTGAAGTCTGTCACATCAGGATATGCCGGAGGCACTGAAAAAGACCCTACCTATGAGTCCGTGGGATCAGGTAAGACTGGTCATGCTGAAGCTGTAGAAGTGATTTATGACCCGTCAGTAATACGGTATGCGGATCTGGTGCGAGTCTTTTTTGCTTCACAAGATCCTACACAAGTCAATGGACAAGGCCCTGATCATGGTACCCAATATCGATCTATTGCATTTTATAATAATGCTGAAGAGAAAAAAACAATTGATGATTATATCAAAGTACTATCTGCCTCCGGCAAATTCTCAAAGCCTATAGCTGCGCAATTAATCCCTACTTCCAAGTACTGGCTCGCCGAAGATTACCACCAGGATTATGTAGTTCATCATCCTGAAAATCCATATGTGAAGCACGAATCATTGCCGCGACTAAAAAGGACACTAGCACAAGTGAAGGATTTGGTAAAGTGAGCTAGGATTATGGTTTAAGTTTTTTTACAAAATAATCAGCAACTGCGCTATAAACTTTTACCGCATTCTCCCATTTCATCCAATGATGTGTATCATCTACGATCACCATCGTTTCGTAGGTAACTCCTTGCTTTTCGAGTCGATTGACCAGATCAGTACTTTGATTGAACCGGACATTGCGATCATCATCCCCATGGATGATGAGTACGGGAGATCGCCACGTATTTATCATGGATACTGGAGAGGATCGCCAAGCCACCTCAATCGCTTTTTCATAGTCAGGCGCTTTTTCATATTTATTGGGATTTGCATTTATAAAAGACGCATTCACCCCCCAATCATGTACACCGTGTATATCTACTCCGGCAGCAAAAAGTTTTGAATCTTTGGCC
>JAYSTG010000111.1:0-5316 GCA_043719965.1 Saprospiraceae bacterium
ACTTACGGAAAGTGAATCGGTAGTTTTGTCAGGAAATTATTCTTAACACTTGGCATAGTTGCACCGAAATGATTGGCATAGGATGACCGAAATATGCAAATTAAACCCAGGAAGAAGGGCAATTTTTTGCCTTTTTTCGTATCAATACGAAAATATTTGCCATTTTTTTCGTATCAATACGACAAAACAGTTATTTTTGTTTAAAAATAACCCAAATGATAGCCCGGTCGCAAGAAAGTCTAATACTTAGCCAAATCAAGGACAACAAAGTAGTAATACTACACGGACCTAGACAAACTGGCAAGACGACACTGGCCAAAAAGATTGCAGCCGATGCAGGCAAACCATTTACAATATGGAACTGTGATGAAGTAGACCTTCAAATAACGCTTACAAACGCAAATAGCCTAACACTCCAGAATATGATCGGAAACTATAAGATGATCATCGTCGATGAAGCTCAACGAATAGAAAATATAGGATTGACTTTAAAAATTATTCATGATACTATTCCTGATGTGAAAATAATCGCTACGGGTAGTAGTTCCTTTGAATTGGCGAATAAAATAAATGAACCCTTGACTGGAAGAAAGTGGGAATACAATATCCTTCCAATCAGTTTTGAAGAAATGGTCCTTCACACGGATTGGTTGACTGAAAAAAGACAACTTCATGAACGGCTGATATACGGATACTATCCTGAAGTAATCAACAAACCCAATGAAAGACGGGATATACTACAATCTCTTGCGAGCAGCGCATTGTATAAAGACATCCTGACCTGGAAGAATATTAAATACCCAGACCGGCTGGGTATTTTGGTAAGAGCGCTGGCATTTCAGTTAGGTCAACAAGTGACCTATAATGAACTGGCACAAACCGTCCAGGTAGATAAAGAAACCATAGAGCGATACATCGATTTATTAGAAAAAGCATATATCGTATATCGGCTTTATTCCTATAGTGGCAACTTAAGGAATGAATTGAAAAAATCACGTAAAATATATTTTTATGATAATGGCCTTCGAAACGCAGTGATTAATGATTTTAAACCACTGGATCTACGTAATGATGTGGGTGCATTATGGGAAAACTGGTTGATGGCAGAGCGACTAAAGTATATTCAAAAAAATAAAATTTATTGTAATCGGTTTTTTTGGCGTACAGATAGTCAACAAGAAATAGATTATATCGAAGAGCGAGATGGTCGGCTTTTTGCTTTCGAATTCAAATGGAATACTAAAGCCAAAGCAACAATTAATAAAACATTTATCAACCATTATCCGAATGCAGTCGGCAAAGTAATTACACCAGATAATATGGAAGAATTTATTTTGAATTAAAAGAGGAGGAGTTCAACATCGAGTTGATTAGACAAAATTTTTCCAACATAAGCCAGTTATCAGAAAATATTTTCCATTGAATTGAAAAGATCAAAGAGGCCGGACACTGCTTATACATCGCACCATTTAACATCCTACATCCTACATCTTACATCCTACTTCTTACTTCTTACATCGTACATCTTATCTTCATCCCCAAATTTTTACAAGAGACCTCACTATTCCACCGGTTGCAACTTAGCAGTAAAATGCCGCAGCACCGGAGCCTCCTCCGTAATTTTCAACCCACGAATTTCGTGGCGTTTGTTATACACTTCTATCACGACTTCTGCTACATAATCAATATGACTCTGGGTATAGACCCTACGGGGTATAGCCAACCTCACTAATTCAGCGGGTGCCGGGATGAGGTGGCCTTGCAAATCATACTTACCAAACATTAACGAACCGATCTCCACTGACCGGATACTGCCTTCGATATACAGTGCCCCGACTAAGGCTTGACCGGGATATTGGTGCACAGGAATATGAGAAAGAAATTTTTTTGAATCTATATATACCGCATGACCACCGGCAGGCTGGATGACAGGAACTCCTGCGTCTATTAGTTTTTGAGTAAGATATTCGATACTGCGTATACGATACTGTAAATAAGATTCTTCCATCACTTCTTCGAGGCCTATAGCGATGGCTTCAAGATCACGGCCGGCAAGGCCCCCATAGGTAGGAAATCCTTCCGTGATGACCAATAAATTTTTACATTCCTGAGCTAACACACTATCATGCATCGATAGAAACCCTCCGATATTTGCAAAAGCATCTTTCTTGGCACTCATGGTCACACCATCAGCATAGGAAAATAGTTCAGTCGCTATCTCTTTGACCGATTTATCTGCATAACCTGCTTCTCTTAATTTAATGAAATATGCATTTTCTGCAAACCGACAAGCATCAATGAAAAATGGAATGTGATGGTCTGAACAAACTTGCCGTACTGCTTTAATGTTTTGCATACTGACGGGTTGTCCACCAGCAGAGTTATTCGTGATCGTGAGTATACATAGCGGAATATTTGCAGCGCCTTTAGCATCTATAAAATCTTTCAATGCTTGGATATCCATATTCCCTTTGAAAGGAGCGGGATTAGATAATCGAGTGCCTTCTTCGCAAAGCAAATCAATACCCTCGGCTCCTGAAAATTCAATATTAGCTCTAGTCGTATCAAACAGGGTATTGCTTACAAAATATTTACCCTTGCCTCCTAAAATCGTAAATAACAATTTTTCCGCCGCTCTACCCTGATGTGTAGGAATCACATGAGGCATACCCGTGAGTCGCTCTATGGTGTCTTTGAAACGAAAAAAGCTTGGACTGCCTGCATAGGACTCATCACCTTGCATGATGCCTGCCCACTGGGCACTACTCATGGCGCTCGTACCACTATCGGTCAACAAATCAATCAGGACATCTTTGGAATGAATAAGAAAAGGGTTGTAATATGCATTTTGCAGGATAGCTATTCTTTCTGCTTTGGAATTAAAATAGATTGGCTCTACGGATTTGATTCGAAATGGTTCTATTATTGTTTTCATGTTGATATCTGTTTAAGAAGGATTAAAAAAAGATCAAAAGCCAATAAAGGAAATGGATCAACTAGGCTTTCGGATAATATTTTTCCAGATATTCATTGTAAGTAGCCGTAAAGTTAATCAAATCTGTAGCCAAAACTTTCTGTTAAAATTCATAATATTCCCTTAACTTTAAAATCTAAAACACATTTTTAAAAATAAATATCTAATCAATTTTTTTCTTCATTTGGATATTCATCACCATAGGCCTCAGTCTTTCATTTCTATATGTTTGTTTTCTGGCTGCAAAATACCTGAAGCAGCATATAGGATGGGGAGTGGCTTTATTTTTTGTTTTTGACTTGCTTTCATTTGGTGGTTATCGACATAATAATCCCTCCAGGCCGATGACTATGGATTTTAAAGATCGTAAAGGCTGAAAGTTTAGTCACAAATTCTACAAAACCGCAGAAAGAGATCATACTAGATAAAACTCCGATAGCTGATTTTAAGCTCACTATTGTCGCAGCTCGAAATAAAGATATTGAGGGTCGGTTTCCTGTTAGTGCTTTTATCAATGTCCAGGGCATATCTACAGGTACAGATTGGAATCCTAATAAAATCGATTTACAACCAACGGGGGTTAACAACCAATATCAGTACTTCATAACCGCCGTGAAAGAATTAAACCTATTCGGGTTTTATTTCAAAAGGACCATTAAAGAATATCAAGGCACATTTGTTCTTCTATAAGCATTTTACTTATAGAGGCGTATTGGCGATTTAAGTCGTCTGTAACATGAATTCTTTGCAAGAAGTTTCTTATATTAGATCATGCAAAGACGAAATTTCCTCCAAACCGCAAGCCTGATACCTGCTGTAGCTTCAATAGCTCAACCAACTTGGTTTCATAAACCCAAAGTACCAACGCTCACACCACGCATCAAACTCTCCGTTTCATCCTACTCTTACTGGCATTTCAAAGGAGATAAATACCCTATTGAAAAAGTCATCGACGAAGCAGCACGACTCGGACTCGATGGTATCGATGTATTGCATCGGCAGATGGAGGGCGAAGACAAGTCCTATTTGAATAAATTGAAAAAACATGCTTTCGTCAATGGTATTGCCATGACTTGTCTATCTATCCATCAGGGCTTTGTCTATCCTGATAAAGCCGAGCTACAAAAACATATCGATCATACCATACACTGTATGGAGCTCGCAGCAGACCTGGGTATCCCCTGCATGCGACTAAATACTGGTAGGTGGAATACTATTAAATCCTTCGATGAATTTATGGCGCATCGCGGGCAAGAGCCTGCGATCTCAGGGTATACTGAAGATGATGCCTTTAAGTGGTGTATCGACAGTATCAATCAATGCATGGGTCGGGCAGAAGCACTGGGTGTATTACTAGCCTTAGAAAATCATTGGGGACTGGGATCTACACCTGAGGGCATGCTACGTATTCATAAAGCTGTCAATAATCCATGGTTACAATTATTAATGGATACGGGTAATTTTTTGGAGAACCCCTATTCGAAATTGGAAATGATCGCCCCGCATACCTGCTTTGTCCAAGCCAAAACTTATTACGGTGGAGGAGAATGGTATAGCCTGGAATTGGATTACAAACGGATCATCGATATCTTAAAAAAAGTAAACTACCAGGGATATATTTCGATAGAATTTGAAGGAAAGGAAGCTGGTGCTATTGGGGTGAGGAAGAGTGTGGAGTTGTTGAGGAAGTATATTTGAAAAATTAGATATAAAATTAAACCCGATTTTATTTGATTTATTGGAACGCTCAAAGAATATGATAGAATAAATAATTAATATGAGAAACATATAACTATATGAAAAATTTAGAGTTAATAAAAAAAGGAATAAAAGCTATAAAATCACAAAAACAATATAGAGAATACCTAAAAAATAATTGATTCATTAGTGGATTGCGTCGAAAATTCGCCGGAAGAGGAAGTGCTTGAGCTGCTTTCAATTCTTGTTTCAGACTATGAGGCTAAAAAATATCCTATTGAGATACATTGATTGCCTAAAACTTATGAGATTTTTTGTAATTGGAGAATATGGATAAAATACTTTGTTTGAGATTTCTGTCCTTCAAAGCCTCTATCGATTCTACGCTTATTATCACATATGTGGTCCAAGCTTTTACCTAGTCCCTGTCCGTACCACCTTCCCACCTTCAAACTGAATCTCCAACAGCTTTTCACTTTCCACTATTTTAGCTACGATGATCTTACGCTTAGCATCGATGACATCTCCTGATGAAGGATATACGTAATCTCCAGGTATACTAAAAGTAATCCAACCATTTTTGCCATTGAGTTTGATATCTGTCATTTTTTGATGAGGATTTTGAGTACAATCAAATACATGTA
>JAYSTG010000112.1:0-2064 GCA_043719965.1 Saprospiraceae bacterium
ATGTGATTTCGCCAGCGATTGTATTTGTGAATTTCATCAAAAATCCAAACGTTTGAATTTGGCCACGGTCCCGAGAGAATCTGTTTACGATCATCTGAATAGTCATAATTTAGATAACCTGACTTTTTATTTAAAAATGATTTTGCCAGAGTCGTTTTACCAACTTGGCGCGGCCCTCCTATAAAAACCATTTTTTTTTCTAGATCGCTTTCAATAGTGCTAAACAAATAACGTTTCATATTCATAGCATACGGCAATTTTAACCACCCTGTCAAGATTTGCCGAAAATACGGCAATTTTCACCACCCTATCTAAAATTGCCGTATTTAGTATATATTCGTTCCCTGATCTTTTATTTTTTCCTCCAATGTTCCATTTCAGATAAAACAAATTCTGCGAAGGGTCTGATATTACCTAAAACAGAGGCCGTTTCTAGTGCTTCCATATAACGCTTTCTTTCCGAAGCTCTAATTACAGTCCAATTATAGCCCCCAGAAATTAGCATCAAATTCATAGTTAAACGGCCAATTCGTCCATTTCCGTCCATATATGGATGGATAAAAACAAATATGAAATGTCCTAATATCGCTCTTACCGCTGCAGAATCTTCTGTGTTGAGCTTTTCCTCTAAAGTCGACATTGAATCTAAAACGGCACTTGGAGGGGGTGGAATGTGGCGAGATCCAGAAATATAGACTTGTTGAGAGCGATACCCTGCTAGAGCCTCTGGGCGTAAAAGACCTGCTTGAACTACTGGTTTGAAAAGTTCTCGATACCAATTTTGAAGGTCTTCATAAAAAACTTTTCCTGGAGGTTCTTTGCTGAGAACTCTTCCGACGCTAGATAGCACTGATTGAAAAGCGCCGTGGTAACCTAAGGCTGCTAACGCATTTCTTTGTTGGTGGTCTGAATCATGGCTGTCGGGGGCCCACTCCCCACGATTAATTTTTTCAATCAAATCAGTAGTTACTTGATAGCCTTCAATGGAAAGAGAATGATATGAATCTTGAACATAAAGTTCTTGGATTATTCTTATAGTATTTGAATCTAAAGGATCTGTAGATTTTGGAAATACAGCTAGAACATCTTCACGCATACGATCCCACATTGCAGAAACTCTTCCTGCAAATGGGGAAACCAATTTAGGTCGCCCAACAAGAAAAAGCCGCTGATGTTCAAAGGGGTCAATAGGTGTTACTGTAAAACCTGCAGCTTGCATGTCTTTCTCTATCTGTTCTGCAGTATGTTTATCTCCTAGCCTCGAGTAAGCGCCCATAAGCCTATTTGCAGCAGTCACGTGTTGCCCCGATAATAAAACTCTAGATAAGTCTGAGGCATCGCCTACTAATTTTAGACAAATTTCCATATTTAAGAATTTGTTGAGAAAGTAGGTGGGTGAAGATTTGCATATGGATTCATTCAAAGGAATAGTATTTAACCCTCCCACTTTCTCAATGACGGGGGGGAAATTTTTTAAGTCCTGATAAAGAAGTATTGATGTTTTAAATAGTAAGTCGATTGTTTGATTTGACGGCTTTTTTGTTACTATTGTAATTTGATTGGATATTATGTTTTGTCCTGATATGAGGTCTAGTGATGACTCTGCAGTCAGACAGTATCCATCTTCTCCAAAGCGTTCTTTTAAATATTCACGTATAAAATCCCAATAATTACTATACCAAAGTGTCGTCGTACCTTTTCCTCCAGGTGTCGTTAATAAATACCACCCTCTAATGACCTCAGATAAATAACCGGCAAAAGTTAACTTCTCTCTTGTTGATCTATCTAAGTCTGATGACTTGATGACATTGCCCTTGGCAACTAGCTGTGCTTCTTTCAGAAACTTTGCTATTAGTTGGTGCTGTAGTTTTGTAGTTTGATCTTGAGTAGTTGTCATAAATCCTTTCTAGATATTAGTGTAAATCATACTAGATTTTAATGCAAAATATACTAGACTTTAATGTTAATAATTACTAGAAGTTAGTGCTTCAATTGGTTTAAATTGCGCAGAGCTAAAATGAGGACCGCCCTAATTAAATACAGTGCAGGCAAAGCCACCACCGA
>JAYSTG010000113.1:0-2061 GCA_043719965.1 Saprospiraceae bacterium
CATGCTACCCATGCAGGTTTGAATAAAATAGATTGTCAGTTTTGTCATGATGGTGCTCGCAGAAGCAAACATGCGATAATACCCGCAATGAATACCTGTATGAATTGCCACAAGGCTATAGTCAAAGGCTCTCAATTCGGAACGGCGGAAATTTCAAAAATTTATGCTTCCGCGGGGTTCAATCCCAATACCAATCAATACATCCCTAATTATGATAAAATGGGTGAGAAAGAAATCGAAGGGATTTTCAAAAAATGGATAGGTGATAATTATTTAGTGGATAATAACCTTAAAGCAATGGATCGCACCGGGGAGTTGCAGACGGAAGAACAGTGGGATGGAATCAAAACTAGCCTGACAAGCGCTACGAAACCCAAAATTCAAGGTCCAATAGAATGGATCCGCATTCATAATTTACCAGATTATGTTTATTTTAATCATTCACAACATGTCACGGTGGGGGGTATTGAATGCCAGCAATGTCATGGCAAGGTGGAAAACATGGATGTGTTGCGTCAATATTCAACCTTATCTATGGGTTGGTGTGTGAATTGCCATAGAGAATCGGAGGTAAAGAGCTTTTCGACGAACGACTATTATATGGGCCAATTCGAAAAATTACATAAAGCAATTAAAGATGGCACTAAGGATAAAGTTACAGTTGAAGATATCGGTGGATTAGAATGTCAAAAGTGTCATTATTGATTGAACTACACTATCAACCTTACCATCACATAATTAATCATTTTGAATATTGTCAGTATGAGAGATAAACAAGAAGGAATCTGGATAGGGGAGAAAGATATAAATCAGGAAACTGAATATATCAGACTGGCTGATGAGACCTCTCGCATCAGGCCTGATGAAACCCCTACTGAGTCCAATACTCCAGAATACGAAGCTAGCCGACGCGACTTTTTAAAATATATGGGTTTTGGTCTCGGTGCAGCGACCATAGCCGCTGGTTGTGAGACTCCCGTGCGTAAGGTCCTGCCTTACTTAGTAAAACCTGATTCTATCGTTCCAGGTATAGCAAATTATTATGCTTCATCTTTTGTAGATGGAGGAGACTATTGTAGTATCTTAGTCAAGACTCGAGAAGGTAGACCCATTAAGATAGAAGGTAATAAGATGTCACCTGTTACAGGAGGTGGTACCTCAGCCAGAGCACAAGCATTAGTATTATCCTTGTACGATACCAATCGTATACAAGGACCAATGGTAAAAAATGAAACAAAATGGGAATCTATTTCTTGGGATGGCCTAGACGAAAAAATAAATAAAGACTTAATACCAGGTACCAAGGTCTGTATATTGTCCAATACTACTTTGTCTCCAACTACTAAAAAGGTCATATCAGAATTTACAAAAAAATACCCTGGATCGATGCCCGTTGTCTATGATCCAATATCTAGTGCAGGTATCTTATTAGCTAATGAAGCGAGTTTTGGACAGAAAATCATTCCTTCTTATCGATTTGATAAAGCAGAAGTCATCGTCAGTTTCAATGCAGATTTTTTAGGTACTTGGATATCACCGATTGAATATGCTAGCCAATATATTCAGGGCAGGAAGATCGATCAAATCGCTGGCGCTAAAATGTCACGACATTTCCAAGTTGAAAGTCAAATGTCCTTGACAGGTTCTAGTGCAGATCATCGTATTCTTATCAAACCGTCCGAGCAAGGTGCGGCTATTGCCTTTTTATATAATGCAATCGCTTCCAAAACAGGAGGAACTAATTTTGTCAGTCCACCGCTCAATGAAAAAGCAGCGAGTACCTTAGTTAAAGTGGCTGAACAATTATTAGCCCACAAAGGTACATCCCTGGTCGTTTCCGCGTCTAATAATAAAGATGAGCAGATCTTGATCAATAAGATCAATGAAACTTTAGGAAACTATGGTTCGACTATTGATCTCGATACCCCTTCTTATCAGCGCCAAGGAAACGAGAAGGACCTTGAAAAGCTTATAGCTGAGCTTGAATCCGGAGCCGTGAGTGCCGTTATTGTTTTGGATAATGTCAATCCTGCCTATGACTATCCTGGAGCTGATAAATTC
>JAYSTG010000114.1:0-15386 GCA_043719965.1 Saprospiraceae bacterium
GTATCGGCCAAACAACCCATAAGACCCGATGATCCTCCGCCATATACCAAGTTAATTTGATGTTCGAGTAAGGAACGACCAAGCCGGATTGCGGCTTCAAAATATTTACTATCGATTCGATTACTGGATGCGCAATAGACACAAATTTGTTTTAATGATTTATTCACATTTCAAAGATAGCCTGTCCCCACCATTCCAATAAAATTTGAGTGTATTCTTTGAAAAAAGATCAAAATTAGAAGTAGGTTTATAGACTTAATGAATACGATCTATGCGTCCATAATCATTCCGGTCCTCAACGAATCCAAGTTGCTGCCGACATTACTTCAGTTTCTTGTCGAGCATAGCCATTCCGCCATTGAAATCATTGTTGTCGATGGAGGCTCTTCAGATAATACCCAATCCATCATCCAGTCCTATCCCGTCAAATTAATTGAATGCAACCTAAGCTGTCGTGCATTACAAATGAACAAAGGAGCGTTAGCCGCTAAAGGTCAGGTATTATATTTTTTACATGCTGATACTATCCCGCCGGTTACTTTTTTTGAAGATATTCAACTCAGCATAAATTCAGGAATAGACTTTGGATCATACCGATTGCAGCTGAACGACAACAATAATAAATTATTACTATTGAATTCGTTCTTTACTCGACTAGGTTGGCTGATTTTTCAAGGTGGGGGAGATCAAAGTTTATTTATCAATAAATCCAGTTTCGAAAAATTAAAAGGCTTTGATACCTCTTTTGTGATCATGGAAGACTTTGATTTTATTCGTAGAGCAAGGGCAGAAAAATTAAAATGGATAGTCTTGGATAAATCCATCAAAGTTTCGGATCGAAAGTATTGTGCGAATAATTATGTCAAGGTTCAAATTGCTAATCTATTGGCCTATTCAGCTTTCAGGCTAGGAGTAGCGCCAATAAAAATAAAGTCATTATATTATAGCATATTAAACCAATAGGGTGATAGTACAAAATCCCAAAACCTCAATCTCTATAATTCAAAGCTGGTTTGCGGTCACCCAATAAAGCTTTATACTTATATTGCCCTAAGTCTTTAATAAACTCTTCTTTAGCTTTCAGAATAATAGTAGGCGTTGAAAACAAATCGATGGCAGTCATGGCCATCGTTTTGGCTGCTACAATCAATCCTTTGGTAGCTATTTCAGTACCCCCGCATGCTACCGCCTGCCAGCTATGTGCAGGAGTACCTGGTACCCAGGTGGCTGAACGAAGTCCAACCGTCGGTACAGCATAACTTACATCGCCCACATCAGTAGATCCTCCTCCAGCGTCTTCTTCTGCTTTAATGGATTTAATCGTCGATGCTGATTCGATGGGAGGAGGCGCAGAAAGAAAACTTGATTGTAATTGTTTCGCAAAAGCTATCTCTTCAGGATTGTAAATTACTCCGCCAACTTGTTCCAGATTAGATTGCATTACCTCAGCTAATGATCGATTCAATAAAAGATCATGAGTTCCGCCAATAATTTCAAAATCCATTCTAGTTCCGGTACCGATAGCGGCTCCTTCTGCTGCTTTAACTACTCTATCGAATATAGATACGACTTGATCTCTCTTGGGATGTCGGACATAATAGTAGGCTTCAGCAAAATCAGGAATGACATTTGGCGCTTTTCCACCATTAGTAATCACATAATGAATACGTGTTTCTTGGGGCACGTGCTCACGCATCATATTGACCATATGATTCATAGCTTCTACCCCATCCAGTGATGATCTGCCTCGCTCAGGCGCTCCCGCTGCATGAGCTGAAATACCATAGAATCTAAATTTAGCTGATTTATTAGCTAATGCACTTGTCATGGTCACTCCATTTTCTGCACCTGGGTGCCAATGAATGACAGCATCTACTCCATCAAACAATCCAGCTCTTACCATATACACTTTACCACTCCCCCCTTCTTCAGCCGGGCAACCATATACTTTGATGGTGCCCACTAATTTTTTTGATTCCATTAATTTTTTAATAGCTATTCCTGCAGCTACAGAAGCTGTGCCGAACAAATGATGACCACAGGCATGTCCTGCTATTTTTCCTTCGATTGGTTTTTTTGTTGGTGTTGCTTCTTGTGCGAGGCCGGGTAATGCATCGAATTCGCCTAATATACCTATCACCGGACTTCCACTACCATACGTAGCTACAAAGGCCGTCGGTATGTCTGCTACCCCTGCCTGGACTAAAAATCCATTTTCTTCGAGGGTTTTCTGTAACAGAGCAGAACTCTTTACCTCCTTGTAACCTACTTCCGCAAAGTTCCAAATTTGTAGAGCAATGTCTTTATATGCAGCATAACCAGATTGAATATCTTGCTTCGTTTGTTCCTTTAAAGCGATGAGCGGATTCGGAGGAGTTGGCATTGTGCTTACTTTTTTCTTTTGTCCAAATGCCATTGGTGTTGTACATAGACATAGCGCTAACATGCCCAGGTAATTAAAACGTGATTTCATACGGAGATAAGTTTGAGCCTACAAAATAATAAAAATAAAGCACTGGATTACATAGATTCATCCAGCGTCGTTTGATTTAATGAAATGTCTAATAGAGACTCTCGATGTTTATAGGCTTTGTATCTGCCTTTACTCAATGTGCTTCCATTGAATCGCTCTGATTTTCGAAGTGTTTTTTGATCTTCCAAGGGCAATTGGATAAAATCAGCACATTTTTGAGAACAACATTGATGGTAAAGTTGAGCGCAGGATAGGCATTGAATAAATAGGATGTGGCAAGCATCATTAGCACAATTCGTATGATCATCACATGGCTTACCACATTGATGACAATGTGCAATCACTTCATCACTGATTCGCTCCCCAAGCCGTTCATCAAATACAAAATTTTTACCCATGAATAAATTTTGAAGTCCTTGAGCCTGCACATCTCTGGCATACTTAATGATACCGCCCTCTAATTGAAAAACATTATTAAAGCCATGATGTTTAAGATAAGCGCTCGCTTTCTCACATCGTATTCCTCCAGTGCAATACATGATGATAGCCCTATCTTTCTGGCCTGCTAATTCTTCAGTGACTTTGGGCAGTGATTCTCTGAATGTAGTGACTTCTGGCAGGATAGCATGCTTAAAGTGTCCTACTTCACTTTCGTAATGGTTCCGCATATCTACTATTAATGTATCGGGTTGACTAGCAAGTGCATTAAAAGATGTGGCATCAAGATGAGTACCACTGTTCGATGGATCGAATGTCGGATCTTCAATGCCATCTGCAACAATCTTATCTCTGACTTTGATCGTGAGTGTAAAAAATGATTTTGTGTGATGTTCGACTGCAATATTTACTCTTATATTTTTCAATATGTCAAATGCATCTAATACCTTGTAAAAATCTTCAAGATGCACGGTCGGCAAACTCACTTGAGCATTAATCCCTTCCAGAGCTATGTAAATCCGCCCTTTTAAAGAGAGAGGATCCAATGCTTCATACAGTTTATTTCTAAACACCACTGGTTCAGAGATCCTTGCATAACGATAAAATGAAATCACAGTCCTTTGTTCATCGATAGAAGAGTATAATTGTTTCAATTCTTTTCGATTCTGTTTATTGTGAAGTCTCTTACCCATGATGGACTACAAAGATAAGGATGAATTTTACTTTGAAAAGGCCTCCATCATTTTACTATCACCTTGAGTGCCCATGTATGCTCCCCAGACAGGCATTGTTGCTTGCCAATTGGTATTAAACCTCGATATATACATCCCTAATACTTCATCGGCCTTGACCGTATTCTTCAAATAACAAGTAATGATCTCCAATTTGTGATCTCCGTCTAGGTCTCCCACCCAAGGTGTGGTGCTTATGTTTTTAAAGTCATGGGCAGTGTCTATCGCGATTCGTTTAAACCCTGGAAAGTCATATAGAATCAGTTGACTTTTAGTTTTTGAAAAATCATTTGATCTTCCGTTGCTAAAATTGATATGAATCAAGACTTCATGTTCTTTATCCTCATCTGCTTGAAAAGAAATAGGAGAGGAAAATCCTATACTGCCAATGGTATCTTGAAAAAGTATACTGCCATCCTCTCCATTCAATACAAACTCCACGATTCCATTATTGTGAGGCCAAGCACCTTTTGTAAAAAAACCTAATAGATCTAAGACTTCATCTTGATTAAAATATCCGGGCGCCATTGTATTGTTTGCTTCGAGGCCTGCCATGGTAGTTTTCCAAAGCACTGCATTGGACTTGCCATCTATCGCATAGACCGTGCCATCATGAGAGCTTACGATGATTTCTTCGTTTTGATCTTTGTTCAAATCTATTAAGACAGGTGGAGCAATAAACCCCTGTGTCGATCGAGTTAATAATGTAGTACTATTTTTTAATGAGTTATGTTTTAAATCTTCAAAATCTACTTTAAAAACATGGCCTCCAAAAGTTTCGCCTCCAGTACCATAAATCACATAAGTTTTATTCCCTTCATACTTTACAATCGGTGAACAATAGGTTTCAAGCCCATCTGGCATGGTATCGATGGCTATGATATAACCAGTTTTTCCATCGAGAACCATCAATGTGCCTGGATACCTATCTTTCAACGAATTTGGTGGTGCATATACGTTTCCTCCATTCGTCACCAGTATGTCTGATATCAAATCATCATTGATATCTTTTAATTTTTGACAATTAAAAAAATTAAACCTCGCATATGCCTTAATATCATGACCATCACTTTGAAGTCTATACCTCCATAGTACATGACCATTTCGTCCGTTGATAGCCATTAAATTTCTTGATCGCCCTCCAATCACAATATCAGGTATTGAGTCATCCGTCAAATGTATGAAAGTCGGTGAGCCTACGATTTGGTCAGTGGTAGACACTGTCCACAATATTTTTCCATTTTTTCCATTCAATGGGTACTATTGCATTTGTTTTTGCTTCCTTTATTTTGTCTGTAAAGACAATCTCGCCTTTAAGAGGTACTGCAGATTCTTTTCTGAAGATAAGTGTCCTGGAAATCTCAGCTTCATGTTGACCAATAAGTAAAAAATGTAAAAATAAAATCAGAAATACTCCAATGATTTTAAACATGTACTGAAAATGGAAGCTTTTTAAGTTCTTCATTATAAATAGAAATACGAAAAAAAATTATTTACAAAAACATTGTGAGTCCATATTGTTTCTGGCAATGAGTATACAAGGCCTGTTTTGGATTAGTATGGTTTGGGCATCCCGCACTTCACCTTTAATGTAAATACCACTGATGTCATTCAAAACAGATTTAAAAACACCATCGGAAGATCCTTTGAGTAATACACCACGCGATGAATCCAGCCTTCCTGCTTCAGGTTTTAGTCCATAGAAATTACCCCCCAACCAAATGTCTACATGACTATCTCCGTCTATATCTTCGGCTATAATTGCAAAGACCGGACTTACCTGAGCTTCCAGTGGAAGAGGCGTTAGCTTAAAAGAATCAGTACCGCTCCATAAAATGGCAGACTCTAAATAGTTGGCCACATAGGTCAATGCATTTTTTCTTTCCTGATCTGTAAAAAGTGTTTCATACTTTTTACGCGAATAATCTTCAAATTTTACATTAGCTTTTTTTAAATGGGGTAATTGGTCCAGCAAATCTTTCTTAGAAGCAAATGGAAAAGAGGTGTGATCTGAAGGTGGATACCAGTTAATAATAAATTCTGATTTTTTATTATTATCAAAATCTTTGACATACATGATGAGAGGCTTGTTTTTATCCGCTTTGAATTTGGAGTTCAACCCCCAATTTCCCAGCACATAATCTTCTTTCCCGTCTTTGTTCAGATCTGAGGCAATGATTTTAGTCCACCAACCAAAACTATTTGGAATTATTTTTCTATTTAACAGCTGTCCGTTACTATTTTCAAGAATAATAATTGGCATCCATTCACCCACTATGATTAAGTCTTTATCGCCATCACTATCAGTATCGGACCATACCGCGTCAGTCACCATTCCAAAGGCTCCAAATTTTTGAGGAATAATGTCTGTCCATTTTCCGTTACCGTCATTTCTAAATAAATAACTTCTGGGGGGCAAGCCGTAATTACCGGGCACTACTCTGCCTCCAATAAATACATCCTGATCTTTATCATTATCTACATCACACGGCACTATGCAAGAAAAATTACCCGCGGTCAAGGGAGTTTTATCCGGCACTTTATTAAAGATTCCATTTCCATTATTTTCATAATATCGAAGTACGAATGCTTCGATGCCTTTATGGATTTCATTTCCTCCTGCTCCTATTAAAAGATCCTGATCTCCATCCTGATCAGCATCAAATAAAGCTCCACATGTACTTTCCTGTATTTTGTCCGCAAGCATTGCCGTAGTATTGGAAAGTGTAAAATTTCCATTAGTTTGTTGAATAAAAACTTTATCAGGATCATCGGCTGCCCCTAGTAATATAAAATCATCTCGTTTATCGCCGTTTATATCACCTTTAATTATTTTAGGCCCTTCGGTCGACAACATGCGGGGGAGTAATCGTTCCGTATCAAAATCATTGAACGTATTTTCTCTGTGTCGGTGATCGCCTTTAATACGATCCGACGCTTTTTGATATAAGGTTGAAATAGTACTGGTTTTATTTTCTTTTGAAATAAGCCGAGCATTTTTATGATCCAAAGTAATTGTTTGGTTAGCCTTAATGTTTTCAATTACTTGAGTTTTTTGGTCAGGCCAATACACGGTTAATTTTTCGATTGCCGTATCTGCACCTAATCCAAAAATCAAAACCGGTTCGACAGAACTTTCAAAGCCCCTAGATTGAAAATTTTGAAGATATTGTTTTTTATTCGTGGATTCTATTTGCACCATAGCTCCTATACCAAATGGATTTTTACCTGATCCTATAAATTTGATTTTTAAGTATTTGTTAGTCGTATTATTCCGGTATACAAAGGCCTTCATATTTACATTGTTGACTACAAGGTCCATATCACCGTCGTTGTCCAGATCGCCATAGGCAGCACCATTAGAAAAGCTAGGTTCGCTTAATCCCAATTCCATTGATTTATTTATAAAAGTGGGAACAGCTCCAGGCGCGATTGAAAGCTGATTTTTGAACGCATAATTTGATATTGGCTTGGATGGAATAAAAGCGGCAAAATCCCGCCATGAAAATCTGCCTTTCGCCTTTACTATTTTTTTTACCTCTTCCTGATCATTTATAAAATTGGTAAAATCAAGGTACATTATATCTCTGTAAATACCATTCGATACGAATATATCTTTCCATCCATCGTTTTCAAAATCAAAGAGAAGAGCACCCCAGCTCCAATCGGTTGCACCCACGCCTGCCAGATGAGCCATTTCCTGAAAATTTCCATTACCATCATTCAATTGCAGCGTGTTTTGGAGTATCTGGTAATGATAGCTCAATCTGTATTTGAGGTCTTCCAAATGATAAGGATCGAATACGGTCATCGTTTTTAGCCGATAATTATCAGCCGGAAGCATATCGGTAGTAAATATCTCGTACGTGCCATCATTATTAAGATCTGCGATATCTGATCCCATACTAGAAACCGAACAAACCGAGATTCTATCAGGCAATTCTTCTGAAAACTTTCCATTGCCTTTATTAAAATACAGATAATCCCTCTCCCAAAAATCATTACTGATATAAATATCGGGTAGCAAATCACCATTTAAATCACTTACTGAAATACCCAACCCGAATCCTATTTTACTATTATAAATACCAGCTTCCTCGGTCACTTCAGTAAAGCTGTTACCATCATTTCTAAATAGTTTATCACCGCCTAGATTATCCTTTTCAAATCGGGAAACAGCATGAGTATTGATGGTGATTTTGTCGGGGTTCTTAAATGAATTGTTCAGCACATAACAATCCAAGTCACCATCCTGATCATAATCGAAAAATGAGGCATGCGTAGAAAAACCCTCATCATTGAGATTGTATTTTTCACCTGATTCTATAAATTCTGGAATTCCTTTCTCCCCCGGATCAATACCTTGATTTATATATAATTCATTTTGCCTATCATCACCTAATACATCCCCTGAATTACAAACATAAATATCTAACCATCCATCGCTATTTACATCGGCCATAGTCACGCCTGTACTCCAAGCCCTATTTCCGGCCACGCCTGCCTTATCTGTAATATCTTCAAATTTCCAATTGCCTTTATTTAAAAATAATTTATTTTTTTCTTTATTTGCTGTAAAATAAATATCGGCCAATCCATCATTATTTACATCACCGATCGCGACACCGCCTCCATTATAGAAATTTCTATAAGTCAGTATATTAAAGGTATCGTCATCCTGTACTGCATTAATAAAATCAATGTTAGATGCATCCGAAGGTACTAGCTCAAATAAGGTAGTTGGTACCGATGACAAATCATGATCTACTTTTTCCTTTGTAATACAGGAGAATAATATCAGAATAATACACATACCAAATAAAGAGAAAAACTTATTTTTCATTCAAGCTTTAAGATAATATATTCAAGCATGATTGGTTTTCCAATTGATAGCTAACATAATAAGTTTAAATCAAAAAGGCAGTTTGTTAGACTGCCTTTTTTTGAACTTTTTGAATTTTGATAATTCTAATTCCTAATTATTCCTAATTGATAAAACCTAGTATCCTGGATTTTGATTTAACTGGACCTTACCGTCTTTTTTACTCAATTCTATTTGAACAGATGGTAATGGGTATAGATTGTGTTTGTCAGCGTATGGAGTGGCATCCTTTAAATATGCTCTTTTATTACTTTCTACTCTCAAATAATCATTCAAAACCTTCTGTGCTACGCCCCATCTTCTCAGGTCAAAGAAACGATTACCCTCCAAAGCCAATTCCAATCTTCTTTCCATACGCACTGCTTTAAGGGCTGTCTCCTTATTGGTCCAAGGCGTGTTGTAAGTCCCTATGTTATATTTAGCCCAAGTAATTTTAGGATCATTAATAGTGGCAGTAATATTTCCATCTGCACCTTGGGCACAGTTTTTGGCTCGAGCTCTGATTTTGTTTACATATTCCCTGGCTTTTTCAAGTGATCCAGATTCAACTTCTATTTCAGCTAACATTAGTAACACATCTGCATATCTGATAATAGGTCTATTTACAGAATTCAGTTGAGTATTTACCCATCCCACTGAACTTATCTGTCCAGAATTATCCGGAGCGAATTTTTTTGGAGAAAAAGGGCCTGCCCAGGATCTGGAACGAATCCATTCTGGAGCATGTTTGCCCCAAGTAAGATATGGCACACCATCTCTACCCACCGTAAAGTCTAATCTGGGATCTACATTTTCAGTTTCAGTCAAATCAGAATTATTAAAATTATCTAACAATGGTAATCCATTGGCATCCGTACGAAATGCATTTACGAGATTTTGAGAAGGTTGATGGAATCCGCAGCAACCAAATGGGCTACCTCCATGAGGATTATTTAATCTATCTGCAAAGTTGCCATTTTGGCCTTCGCTAGTCCCATCGTTTACTGAAGATTGGATAGAAAATATCATTTCTTTACCATTTTCAGACGACACGGCAAATACATCACGGAAACAGGGAGCCAAATCATACTTTCCACTGCTTACCACAGCTTCAAGTTGTGTTTTTGCGCCTGCTAAGTCACCATTATATAATAGCACTTTTCCGAGGTATGCCTGAGCAGCCCCTTTCGAAGCTCTGCCTAGCTGAGATTGATTCGCTGGTAATTTAGCTACTGCAGCTTTCAAATCATCCACGATTTTGGGAATGATATTTTCAGTATTGGCCTTTCTAAAGTCTTTATCTGCTTCAGTATAATACGGAACATTTTTCCACATTTTCCATGCATCGAAATGATAATGAGCTCTGAGAAATTGAATTTCACCTTCTAAAGCTGTTTTGGAGGCCGCCGGAATGGTGGTAGCTCCAGTCGAAAGTTTCATTGCAGAGTTAGATCTGGAAATACCTTCATATAATGCTTTAAATTTACCTTCAAAATAAGTATTACCAGGTGTCCATTGATACAATTCGATCTGGGTAATTTCCCCTTGATCACCAGGCTCTGAGCCTTTATAAGCATCATCGGACGCAACCGAACCCCAAATCCAATTACTACCTGCTGTAGGCCAAGGTGGTGCAAACTGACCCCAATCATGATTCCAACCATCCAACATGGAGTAGGCAGAGATCAAAGCAGCATTTACCCCAGCTTCGTTTGCCAGCGTGCCTTCATCAAGTGCTGCCTGAGCAGGTGCTTTGAGAAAGTCTTCTGAGCACGAATAAATAAGTAAAAGTGCACTAAAGACCAAAGAAAAAATTAAAGATATTTTTTTCATTATTTAAAAATTAAAAATGTCTAAAGAAAATGGTTTTTGATTAAAATCCTACGTTTACACCCATCATAAAAGTTTTGGAGCTTGGATAGTTACCGAAGTCATTACCAGCCCACATATCAGAGTTGCCTCTGGTATTAAAGGATGATAATGCAGGATCTATACCACTATATTTTGTAAATGTAAATGCATTTTGTCCAGAAATATACACTCGAAGTTTGCTTAACCCATATTTGGAAAGTTTGTTTGCAGGAATGGTATACCCAATCTGGATATTTTTAGCTCTGAGGTAAGAACCATCTTCTACATAGAAACTATTTGGTCTCTCGCTAAATACATCATTTTCATCTAAAATGGGGAAGTCACCATTAGGATTCAAGGTAGGATGGAATGATCTTTCTAATGTTTCTTTTCTGAGATTAGTATTGAAGAAACGGAACACTTCGAAAAGCTTATTGTAATTGAAAATTTCATTTCCAATAGATGCAAATAAGAAAGTAGAAGCATCAAATCCTTTGTAATTAACGCCAATATTAATACCCAATGTGAGATCAGGATGATATTTTCCGATCACACCCAGATCAGAATCATTGATTTTTCCATCACCATTAATATCTTTAAAACGAATACGGCCTATAGCAGCTCCATCTTGTTTTGCATGGGCATCTACTTCAGCTTTTGATTTAAAAAGACCATCTGCCTGATAACCGTAGAAAGTACCAATAGGATTATTCAACTGGTTGATAGATGTACGACCAATACGAGTATCCCCCCCGGTAGAGAAAAATGAAGTGGAGCTACCATCAATATCTATGATCTTATTTTTATAACGGGAAGCGTTAACTCCAAAATTCACATTGGCTTTGCCTATATTCGTACGGTAATCAAGAGACAGATCGACCCCTTTATTTTCCATTTTTGCAATGTTTACAAATGGAGCAGCTGCTGTACCACCGGTAGCGGGCAGCGCGGGATTGAATAATAATCCATTAGTAGTTCTCTCATATAAGTCTAACACCATCAAGAATTTCCCGTTCCATAGAGATGCATCGATACCAATATTAGTCGAAATATTTTCTTCCCATTTAGTATCTGCATTACCTCTGTTAGTAAGAGCATATCCGGTTACCACACTACCATTTGCACCATTTATATCATAGAATGATGAACCTGGGTCGCCACCAAATCTATCGAAAGCATTTCCGGATGGTATGTCCTGATTACCGGTTTTACCCCATCCGGCACGGATTTTTAAATCATCGATTACGGAAGAGTTAGCCAAAAAGCTCTCTTCACTCACTCTCCAACCAATGCTGATAGCAGGAAACACACCAAATTTTTGTGTGCCAAAATTAGATGATCCATCTCTACGAATAGTACCACTGATAAGATATCTATCTTTGTAAGAATAATCTATTTTACCAAACGTGGAAACAAGTGAATTAAAAGAACCGCTACTTCCAATTGTCCTGGATCCCGGATCAGCCAAACCTGTATTTAAATACCAGGCATTAATATCTGTTGTAAAGTAATTGTCTAGTGAACCACGTATATTTCTGAATTTACCCTTAATGGCCTCATATCCTGCCAATGCTGAGAAGGTATGGTTTATACCAAACGTTTTATTATAATTCAACGTGTTAGTCCAGGTCCATGTAAATCCGTTACTCCAGTTTTCATTAAAACCATTATTGGTAGAAGGTTCAGAGTTTTCCCAGGTAGGGAAATTAAATCCATTAGTGAAATTATTATAAAAATCAGAACCTATACTAGTCTTGGCGGTAAGGCCTTCCATGATTTTTAGATCTGCGTAGGCATTGCCTAATATCCTGTAGAATATGCCCTGATTATCTTTACCTCTGGCCTGAATGGCTACCGGGTTAGAACCATTACTCAATCCATTAGATTTGCCTCCCGCATAGTTTCCACCAGAAATATCAAATACCGGTACTATGGCCTGCATTTTCAAAATCTGAGTCATTGTATTTTGTTCACTTTGATTTCCACCTCTTTGACCTATAGAAGATGAGCGGGCAAGTGAGAAGTTTTCTCCGAAAGTAAGTCTGCCTGCCTTAAATTGTGAGTTAGCCCGAACAGAATATCTATCAAAATCTGTGTGAATCATTGTCCCTTTTTGATTTAAGTAACCGGCTGATATATTAAATATGGAACCTTGATTACCACCTGACACATTTAAATTATGCTCCGTAATAGGGGCCGGATTAAATACTTCATTCCACCAATCCGTACCAGCCTGATTCGCTTTCATGATTAGTTTATTGGGATATGCATACGAGCCTTCTTTGACTGCTCCTGTGCCAGGAAATCCACTATATTCATGTGAATAAATGTACTGAGGCAAAGCACCGCGACCTATTGAATAAGGTACTTCTTTAGGAATAGTAATGCCTGCATTTTCATGTCCTCTCCATACTGCTTCGGAGTACTGTTTTGGGTCAGTAATCAGATCATATTTACCAACAGGGCTTTGCACTCCATAATATGAATCATAACTAACCTTGGCTTTACCGGGACTACCTTTTTTAGTGGTGATGATAATTACACCATTATTCGCTCTTGCCCCATGAATGGAGGCAGAGGATGCATCCTTTAATATCTGTATGGATTCTATATCATTTGGATTCAATCCAGTACCGAAAGCATCTTTGACAGGCACTCCATCCACTATATATAATGGGTCATTATTATTAAATGAGCTCACTCCCCGAATTCGCACGGCAGTACCAGATCCTGGTTCACCAGATGTAGAGGCTTGCAATCCAGATGCCCTACCTTCAAGCTTTTGAATAAAGCTTGTAGCGACCTGGGTATTCATATCTTTTGTATTAATTATGGATACGGCGCCTGTAATATCTCTTTTTCGTTGAGAAGAGTATCCTGTAACCACTATTTCGTCTAATTCCACTCCTTGCTGAAGTGCCACATTTACAGTAAGATCACTGCCTATAGTTTGCTCCACCGCAGTAAAACCAGTGTAAGTAATCATTAGTACATCACCTTCTTTTGCATTAAGTATAAAATCACCATCCAATCCGGTGACTGTACCGGTAGTAGTACCTTTTACCAATACTGATGCGCCAATCAAGGCTTCACCGGTAGCAGCATCTGTAATCACACCTTTGACTTGAGCGAAGAGCCCTACAGTAAAGAGCATGAATGCAAAGGAAAGTGCGGCAATCTTTGACCGATTAGTCCATCTCTGAAAGAGTTTCGTTTTTATCATAAAATTTGAGTTCAAAAAAAATAAATATAAAAATGGTTTAAGTTTTAATGTGAGGATATTAATAATGTCGATTAACTTATAGTTAAGTCTACGGTTATTAATGAGTGGAAGAATTTTATGATATGATTCTTAAATCAGTTCTCTTAATGATTAGTTATTTGCACAAAAGTAATAATACAATTCATTCTTTTTTTTTTAAAATTCTTGAATTTTTAGAATCAAATCAAAAAAGTAATAATTTTCAAATTTAAAAATAAATTACCCTATTTTATGCAATATTTTTCAAAATTTCAAAATTTAAATTTGATCATTTAATGATTTTGTTTTTAATTTTTTTTATAGCCAATACTCTTTTTTCATTGGTTCATCTATAATTTTTCGGGTGTGGCCAATCCCTTTTAAAAATCAGGATGAGTGCAGTAGGTAGTAGCTCCGGCATCAAACAAACCAATCACACTCCCTATTCCACCTTTAAAAATGCTATCACCAGGAAAAATATCCCTTATTCGATATAACGTAAAATTCCATACATGAATCTATTAAAATCATAGACATAATATTGATATCAAAAGGTTAGTAATATTTAATATATAAAATATTTATATATGTATATTATTGATTATTAATGTAATATTATGTTATTCATGTAACTAGTTTTAATCCAGTAGTACTATGCATTACCAAGAGCAGTATTCCATTCATATATATTTGGTTTTGGCTTTTGCTTGCAGCTTAGTCCAACTAAACATGTCATGATTAAACTACAACTTAAAAAAAACGTGTAGTTTCAAAGAAATTAGAATTGATAAAATTGCAAATAAATGAGATCATTAATTAATCCAACCTTGAGGCTTTATCTTAGTCCTGTAAGTCTCTTCAGTGCAGGGTGAAACTGCAAATGGATCTGCAGAAAACGGGGTGGGGTCAATAATTACTTTTGATTCTGCATTGTGTATTTTTTGCAACATATCAATATAAACGACCTTACGCCGAGATGAATAAACACTGAAGACACCCAGTAGTTTTTCAGATGGGTCTTTTACATTGATCACATTCGGATTGAATCGGGTCTGAGCAGGAATATCAAATAGGGTTCCGACATTTTCAGTCTGAGTTTCTAAAGATTTCAAATAATTAAATACTAAAGGTGTGATGGAGCGTTGTTCTACCCTTAGATAGTATTTATTAGGAGGTGTGGCATATGGTACGCGCACTACAAGTTGATTCAACGGTTTACCATCCCGGAGTTTATCAGATTGGACGACTATTTTTTGATTTTCAGTGATGTTCCAGCAGTCTAGCGGATTACAGGGCAACAATACTTCTCTACCTTCAGCTCGACTAAAGACTTTACTACAAGAACTTGCCCGAGTATAATTAAGCCAATGCCATTGGTAATAGTTTTCTACTCCGCCGATGTCCTTTGCTTCTGCAGAGACATCAAAACCATCGTAAAAGATATCATCAATGGTTCGAAAGGATTCCCTATTGTATTCCACTATTAAGGAATCCAATTCAGGACAAGGTCTCAATACTTCCTTTGTAGATTCATATCGAAGGCCGTTAAATTCCACCACCAATTGGTACGTAATGCCCACTTTAGCTTTAAACGCAGTATCACGGGCTCCGACGGTATTTTTCAAAGCATATCGCTGACCTGTTCCATCTAGGATTACTGCATTCACTGTAGGGGGTTTTGGTAGCGTATATGCTCCATTTGAAGTCACTCTGTCTAAGCTGTAACTGACATTGACTCGGACAAAATCTTCAGTCACCTCGCCATCGATCACAAGAAATTTTTGTGTGTCA
>JAYSTG010000115.1:0-2056 GCA_043719965.1 Saprospiraceae bacterium
GAAAAGTTTTTTGAAAAAAACAAAGGGTTTATCCCACCTAGTGTACCACAGATATTTATCCCTATTACGCCGCTTCCTCCGTTCCCTCCATCCTTAGAGAATGCATGGCTCCATCCTATTCAGACAGACTATTGTATTTGGTTTAAGTTTTTAAAAGACCCTAAGGGAAAATGTACGACTTCTATAGACCCTACTCAAAGTTTTGAACAATCTACTTGCAATGGAGCTAACATCGCCTTGCTTTACAATAAGAATCCCATATTTGGCGTACTCGATAAGGACAAGAACCTGGTTCATTTCTGGATCGATCGAACCAAATCTCCTGCAGGCAACCTGGGCACTGAAGAATTTATAGGCAGCTTCATTAACCCCAATGATACGCCTTACAAACCGTGGGTACAGCTCGAATGTACTCCTTCCGGACCAGGATGGAAAAAAGAGAGGAATAATATGATCTTGGCTACTTCACAGACTACGCACAAACAGATGATTATCTATCAACAAGCATTTAATGATCCCAACTTTGCAGTCGATTGTAAATAAGAGATTATGAACAAAAAAATAAAACTCTTCTGGATGGCGGCAGCATGTCTCTGTTCATCTTATGTTTTTAGTCAAGATTCGACCGGAAAAGAGGACGAGAAAGATCCGAGTTTTTCTTTTGGGAATATTTCGCCGGTGATCCTTTCCAAAGGAGGTATAGAAGTTGGCACCGTCCAATCGCTTAGCTCGTATTGGATCGCTTCAAAATTTGGATCGCGTACCTTGGATCGCTTTCGTATCAGTCGATTTGAAAGTAATGTCAATGTTCAATATGGTTTATCGAAAAACAAAACATGGGACCTGGGAGCTCAATTAAAATATGGCAGGATACGATTAGATGAAAACTCAAGAACTTCACCCTTTAAAGTGTTTGCCGGTCCGGATGCATCCAGTAGCGCTTTTAATGGTCTTACTGCGGTAGGCTTAAGGGCTAGAACTACTCCATTTAATAATCAATCGATTACTTTACAAGGTTCAGTATTCATTCCGATAGCTAAAGACAAGGATACGCGGTCCGCGCTCAATGCCGACCGTATACAAACTGACCTCACGGCAACTTATTTTCATGCTATCAACAAAAATGAAGACTTATATTTTTACATACAGGCAAGGTATTTAGTACAGCTTGCAAATGCAGAAAATGGTAGATCATCTCATTTCCCCGGACTGGGATTACTTTTAGTCAAATCGCTTTTAAATCAAAAATTATTCCTATTTCCAGGACTTAGCTATACTGGCGCTTATCAACAAAATTATTCTGGAGGCAATCTCAATAAACAAGCTGATTTTTTGATGGTATCTATTGGTGCCCAAATACAGCCGATTTCTATCTTGAGTATATTCATCAATGCTCAGCGACCCTTGGTGTATCAATCCGGTGTAAATATATATTCAGATTTGGTAAAGAACAGTTATTCAGACTGGGCTTTAGGATTGAGGGTGGTCTTGTGATTTATTCATTTAAATGATGATATATCACATCTACGAGTCCTTGAGTAGGTAAGTCTTGGGTTAACTGCCAAAACATGATTCCTCCCAAGCGATTTCTCCGGATATACTTGGTTTTTTCTTTCAATGATCTTTTATCATCAAAAGTAGCAAACATCTTTTTAATCGGATGATATCGATAAGGGGCTTTTGCTTGTTTATCGAAATAATATTTATAACCGGAAGTGTCGTTAAAAAAAGAATTAGCATTTTTAAAGTGAACACTTTGTTTGAATATACCAGGCTGGTAAAGCCCATTATTTTCTGGAGGTACATTTTCCCATACCCTAGCATAAAAAGCGGCGCCCATAACTAGCTTTTTAGGTGGGACTTTGTGATCGATTAACCACTGTATACAATTAGAAGCGGATTGTTTTTGGATTTTATTATTGTGCAAAGGGGTATGATGACCCGTGGTTTTACTTGCTCCACTGGTCAGATCATAAGTCATCAGATTAACAAAATCCAGATCAGGCATGATCGAATTCCAATCTACTGACTCTTCCAAAAATTTAGTAAATCCACC
>JAYSTG010000116.1:0-2055 GCA_043719965.1 Saprospiraceae bacterium
CGACCTATATGGGGTGTGATGACGGGTTGATATCCTCGTTTGATTTGCTCGTTTTTTAGAAAATCTTCCAGTCTATTGCGCAACGCTGTCCCCTTAGGCAACCAGATAGGAAGCCCAGCTCCCACACGCTCTGAAAACATAAATAATTCCAACTCCTGACCTAGCTTACGGTGATCGCGTTTTTTCGCTTCTTCGATCATAGTAAGATATTCAGTCAATTCTTTCTGTTTTGGGAAAGTGATCCCATAGATCCGAGTCAGTTGTTTTCTTTTTTCATCACCGCGCCAATAAGCTCCTGCGATCGCAGTCAACTTGACAGCTTTAATGAAGCTGGTATCCGGGATATGTGGACCTCGACATAAATCAGTGAAATTGCCTTGAGTATAGCATGTGATCTGTCCGTCTTCGAGACCATCGATCAATTCAAGTTTGTATTCATCATTTTTTTGAGTAAAATATTCTACTGCATCGGTTTTTGCTACTTCTTTTCTGATATATGCGTTGCCTTGTTTTGCAAGCTCTTGCATCTTAGCTTCTATGGCGAGAAGTTCGGTTGGAGTCAATACCTTATCTCCAGTATCTACATCGTAATAAAAGCCAGCTTCAATAGCCGGACCAATGCCGAATTTTGTCCCTGGGATAATGGCTTCCAGTGCTTCTGCCATCAAATGCGATGAAGAATGCCAGAAAGTGCTTTTACCTTCTTTATCACTCCAGGTCAATAATTGTACTGATGCATCCTCGTGGATGGATCGTGTAGCATCCCAGATCTGGCCATCGACTTTAGCAGATAATACGTTGCGTGCCAGGCCTTCTGATATTGATTTTGCAATATCCAGTCCTGTTACTCCTGATTCATATTCCCGCTTGGAGCCATCGGGTAGCGTGATTGTAATCATCTAAAGTACAAAATAAAATGAATGGCGAAATTAAGAAGATTTAATCGTAGCGTGAGTGTGATTAAAACTCTGGAAACAGCACACAACTTCGATTTCCATTTAGAGGTGGATGGACAGATTTTATCATATGTTGATCAAATTTTACTTGACTACTTGACAAGTAAAATAAATTCAGTTATCTTCGACTCTAAATTAGTTACATGGAAACGTATACAGTAGGGGAGTTTAAATCCAAATTTTCTGCCATTTTGGAAAAAGTGAGCAAAGGTGAAAAAGTCGCTGTGTCTTATGGAAAGGCGAAGAAAATAATTGCCTATTTTGTCCCAACAGAAAAGAAAAGATTAAAAAAAAGGCAAATAGGGACTTTGGAGGGGAAAATAAAAGTCAAATTTAATGGAAATTGGCAGATAAGTCCTGAAGAATTGTTTGACCTATGAAGTATTTAATAGATACTCATGTTCTAATCTGGTCTCAAATTAAAGCCAGTGAATTTTCAAATCGTGTTTTAAATATATTACAAGATCCTTCCAATGAAATTTATTTTAGTGTTATAAGCATCTGGGAAATAAAAATAAAAAACGCGATTGGGAAATTGGATTGTGATCAAAACAAATTAGAAGAAATAGTCTTCAGGGCTATCTCGCAAGATTTCCAAAGTTTACCCTTAGACTTCAATTCAACAATAGGATTTAATTTGCCCCTTCAAGTTGATCACAAAGACCCATTCGATCGCATGCTGATCTGGCAAGCAATCCATCATGGATATACCTTAATTAGTAGAGATAAAAAATTCAAACTCTATGAGGATACGACTGCTTTAAAAGTGCTGTGGTAATACCGAAGATAATTTCACTCCAAGCTAAAAGTCAATCTTACATTGACCCGATATTCCTTGATCTTGCCATTTTCTATGTTTACACCCATGTTTTGCACATTGGCAGATTTGATCCCTCTCAAGGTTTTACTCGCTTTTTTTATGGCTTGATCAGTAGCATCGGTCCACGATTTAGGTGAACTGGCCAATAACTCAATAACTTTTACTGTGGCCATGATTATTCGAGTTCAAAAGTGAGATTAACATTGACACGATATTCTTTGATCTTGCCCCCATCGACAGACACACTCATATTATTTACGTTTGCAGATCGGATATTTT
>JAYSTG010000117.1:0-5260 GCA_043719965.1 Saprospiraceae bacterium
CCTATATGGTTTCTGGATGAAGTGAGTACTTCTGTTAATTGATTGCAATCAATAGTTTCAGAATATAAGATATGCTCAAAGGGCTGAATAAATAAATGAGGCTCGCGTCGACTCAATCGCAGTCCAGAGATGGTGATTAATTTTTGAAGTGCAAAATCCCATGGAGTAAGCCCAAGATCTCCAGTGATCATAATGTGGCGCCCTTCGTGTTTTTTCGACCATAGCGCCAAACTGTCTAAAAATCCCTGCACTCTATCAAAGTCTTGATTATTCAGTCGTGGTAATAAATGCCCACTAATCACATGAACCTGTTGACTGCCTATGGCAATATCTAATATCAATGCAGGCATCTGGTAAGTCTGCAGTGAATCCTGAAATAAAATAGTGTCTATTTTGCGAATAGGATATTTGGAATAAAGAGCCATTCCGTAGGGATCTATCCGATTGAGCTCCGCTTTATATGGATAGATCGGATTCAAGGCATCATGGAGTACCAAAGCCCAATCAGGCGTAAGCTCTTGAATACAAATTACATCCGCTTTACTATTGATCAGGCTGAGTGAGATAGACTCGTACTCATCGGTGCCACTATTGATCATCACCTGACATAGGCTGAAATCATTGGAATCTTGATTAAATAAATTTTGGATGCCACTATTGCTCTTCTCTTTAAGGTAAAGACACAAAATGGCGCACAGCCCCAGGCAAGTAAACATAACCCTGGGTCTATTCAAAACCATAAAAAACATAGCTGAAAAAAGAAAAAGTATTACTGTTTCAAATGCATGAGCAGTAAGTTTTTGTGACAATACATCATTAGGAGTGAAAAAAATAACTGAAACGACCAGGATCATTGATAGGATGATACCCCACTCGATCCATTTGTTTTCAAAAAAATTACGAATATATTTTAGATTCAAAGGTCACCAATTGAATTAAGGGTTAAATTTACTCCGTTTCAGGGTATCCAGAACCTTTTCCAAACAACTAAACCTCATTACCTTGCAGAAACTAACCAAAATAAATGGAAATCGGTAGAAAACTTATCAGTGGTACAGGATGGGAATCCATATTTGAGTCAGTACCTTTTAAAAAAGACCTGGAGGAACTCGTACTTCCAGATTATATTCAGAGCTGTCGTTGGTTTGCCGGCAAAAGCAGTACGATCAAACATGTGCGCATCAATCACATATTGAGTTTGAAGGAGAAAAAAGAGCATTATTATATTATTATTCTGGAAACACAGTTTAAAGAAGCCTTTAGTCAATTCTATTTGTTACCCTTGGCTTTTGTTCCTGAAATGGATGAAAGCCCTTATGTATTAATTCCTCCCATAGCTCAAGTACGATTGAATGAGGAGGCGGGTTCCTTACATGATGCGTTATTTATTTCTTCTTTCCGGTCCTTATTATTCGACCATTTAGTAAAAGGCAAGTCTATCCGATTGCAGCAGGGAATACTAAATTTTGAAAAATCGCCCACCTTAGATGCTACTGCAAATAAAAAATCGACTTCTGAAATTTTAAAAATAGAACATAGCAATACTGCTATTATCTATAATGATCAATATTTTTTCAAATGGTTCAGAAGGGTATTTCCCGAAAGCAACCCTGACCTGGAAATCTCTAAATTTTTGAACCTCAATGAATTTTCTTACACGCCACAATACCTAGGTAGTATAAGTTGGAATAGGCCCAATAAAGCTCAGATTTCAATTGGGTTGTTGCAACAAAAACTCGAAAATGAAGGTGATGCATGGGGGTGGATGTTGGATAAAGTAAATACGTTTTTTACGTTATTTGAAAAAAACTCTAAACTAAGGCTTACCTGGGAGGTCAATGACAAGCTCTTTGATCCTATCAAACCTTCAAGCCTTGCTCCACAAGTAGTGGAGTTATTGCAAAAGGAATTTGTAAAAGCCATTACCACGATGGGTAAAAGAACAGCCCAGATGCATCTTGCCTTGGCTAAAGACAATGGTCAAGTGCCTTTTACGCCTGTCGCATTCAATCCTGATTATAGTGTGTGGTTGAAAAACAAAGTGAGTTACCTCTTTGATCAGCGGGTCGGTTTATTGGAAAAAAACATTACTAAATTGAGGGGCTTAACCAGGGTATATGGTCAGACTTTTCTGGATCGTCGTAATGAGGTGCTCGAAGAAGTGCTCGGATTTGATGAAACTAAGCTGTGTAGTATGCGCACTCGAGTACATGGCGATTTTCACCTGGGCCAAGTATTGATCAATAAGGACGAATATTATATTCTAGATTACGAGGGTGAACCCGAGAGTACCATCCGGGACCGTAAAGTAAAACAAAGTCCGCTTAAAGATGTAGCTGGTATGTTACGATCTTTTCACTACGCTATATATGCTACCCTATTCGATGAACAAAAAAATTGGACTATACCCCAAGTGGAGTTGTTTGATCTTGCAGAGCGTTTTTATCAGTTGATCTGTGGGTTATATCTACACGGATTTATACGTACTGCTATGAAGAGCGGCTTGGACATAGGATATAAACCTGAAGTACAATATCTTCTTCGATATCATCTACTCGAAAAAGCAGTATATGAACTTGGATATGAATTAAACAGTAGGCCAGCCTGGGCTATCATACCCTTAAGAGGAATTATGACTATTATGAGATTTTAATCCTCCAATACAAAATTCAGCTGATCAAAACTTACAGCTTAGAGTTACTGACAAATGCAACCTTTTTACTATCGGGTGACCAGCTCGGTACATTGATGGTGCCCTGACCACCATAGATATAAGCTATGGTCTTAGGCACTCCTCCACTGGTAGGCATAATTCTAAGATAAACCCGTTGGTAAAACGGATGTTGCGTAGGATCTATTTCTTTAGGGAAGGAGATGTAGAGGATCTGTTTGCCATCCGGTGAGAAGTGAGGGAACCAATCATTATATTCATCGAACGTAATTTGTTCTTGATTGCTACCGTCAGGCTTCATGCGCCATAGTTTCATAGTACCAGTACGCACGGAATTGAAATAGATCCATTGTCCATTGGGGCTCATTTCAGGGCCATCATCCAAGGTGAGCGAATTAGTAAGTGCCGTCTCTTTTTTAGTGGCTATATCGATGGACCAGATATCATATTGTTTATTGCGGTGGCCTGTGAATATTAGTTTCTTTCCATCTAAGGACCAACTATGAAGATAAGAATGACCAGAATCCGGTGAAGTGATTTGTACGGGCTTATCAGAGCCGACGATAGGAAGAGTATATAATGTTGAAATTCTTTTTTCACCTACATGATTACTAATAGCAAGTTTGGTGCCATCGAAGGAAACCACATGATCATTGTTATTGCTTTTTTGCTCCCCGGTATTCAGTTCGGTGATTTTGCCATCCGCCAAAGCATATTTATACAATAGCCCTGCAGAGCTATTATAAATCAGATGTTTACCATCCTTGGTCCAGTTGGGCGCTTGTATCGAATGTGGTACACTATATAATATTTTACGATGCCCGGTAACCACATCCATCACCTCCAGGTGGCTGCCGATATAGTCACGATACGGTCTGTAATCAGGGTGTACCGGTATGACGATACGCACATTACTGAAGACAGCAGTCTCTGTGACATCCTCTACATGAGAACAAATAAAAAGTCCTGCATACACTTCTTCATTCAATGGCATCTCTTTGGTGACCGTCTTATAATTTTCTCCACGCACTGCTGCCGAAAAACTAAAAACATCACCACGACGCGAAAATTCGATGTCTGTAGGCTGATAGCTCAAAAGTGTAACCTGTGCAGTATTGGATGTATCTGTCAATCTATATTGCAATGACGAAAGGATATCTCCATGCACACACGCATCTGCATATCTGGAATTAGTCGTGAGTTCATCTCGTGCTATGATACCAATTTTGCGATGATCAGCAACCCCTTTTCCTATAAATTTGATGGTGGCGCTGATGGTAAAATCACCTTTGATCTTTTTCCATAGAAAATGAAACTGGTCAATTTTAGTCCACATATTGATACCGGCTCCGCTTATAGTATACGTTTGATCCACGCTATTGTACGACGCAGACCCTGGCTTTATTGGGTTGCCTACATCCTGATGATGATCAAATTGGCCTATCGGCAAAAGTTGGGCTAAACTTAAGGTACTACTTAAAGAAAAGAAAAGAACAATTAGGTTTTTCATATACATTTTGATTAATAGGCCCTAAAGTTAATGTTCTTAGGTTATAAACTTTAATCATGAGTTAAAAAAAGCAAACACTAGCATTTTTGTTTCAGCCTAAACTGCAAGAATACTCTATTTTTGATCCATAATAAAAACAAAAAAGCCCACCCTGACTATATCAAAGTGAGCTCTAGTAGATTTTTTGGAATCTAATTTAAGATTAAATTTTCGGATATCCCGTTGCCGCTTTTACTTCTTCGATTTGCTGAGTATGTCGATTAGTATGTCCTGCAATAAATAATATAAATTGGTAGGCATCCATCTTGCCGAATGGCAATGTAACGATTTGATTCCTTAGATCCGCAGATGTTACTTTTGCAAATTCCATCAATAGGGCTCTTTTTGCTTTGTATGCAGCCATAGCTTCGGTATAGGATTTGAATCCGGTATTTAATGGCTCAAATGGAGCTGCGGTCTTGAACTTGCTTGATCGGTCAGTAATGTTGGATTTTATTTGATCATCAGTAGCTTTGAGTTCAGCTTTGGCCGCTTTATCAGGAGCTAATGATAGAGAACCATCCAGTGCCCCTCTTAATGCTCCTTCCGAGAAAGCAATATGATATAGGCAGTCTTGGGCAGACCACGTATCGGCTGAGCTTTTAAAATTGAGCTGAGCCGCATTAAGACCCTTGAGGCTTTTGTAAAGTTCTTTGGATGACCATTTGAGGTATTTGATGGCAGATTTTCGCTCATCTTTAGTCAACGATTGACTGGTAGCTATATTCAGTACGAATAAGCCTATCAGAAATAATGTCATTTTTTTCATAGAATAAAAATTTTTTATGTTGTATAATAATGATTTACGAGATGCATCGAGCTTGGAGGATTTCTTTGTTCAAGCTGCCCAATTTATTACCTAATGACGAACCAATCCTAATAATTAGGACAGTCCGTTGATTATTATAGACAGTCCGTTGATTATTATAGACAGATAATTGAGGTTCTTTGCTGTTTTTAGTGGGTAAATATTTAATTTCATACATATATTAATTGATTTTGCCTTACTTTTTTTTCCGCAAAAAAAGTAACAAAAAAAC
>JAYSTG010000118.1:0-5243 GCA_043719965.1 Saprospiraceae bacterium
ATTCGTCTCCGGACTTGTCTTTATCTGAATCATGCTTAAATGTAGTAAATCAATTAAGATAAAAAAAATGAACTTTTTTCAAATGTAATTAAACCTTCGACAAACTTAGCAGTCTATTTATCAATTAGCTGAAATAAAGATCTATCGCATCTGAAAAGTTAGGTACTATATGATACGCACACGAGTAAGAAATTAACTCAAAAAATTCATTGGCAACGAATTTTTTATCCTCCGGATTGACGAAGAAATTGAAATGCAATTTCTTGTCACGGTTAATCTCTGACGGAGTGCCGATGATTCTATCAGTATCCCGATATTTTTTAATCGTCGGGATCTGATAGGCTTGCCGCTCGTCAGAGTCATCAGACCTGACCTTGACTATGAGTGAATACATTCTAAAATAATTTACAATTCATTCATAATCAATCGTCAGATCGTTCATTTAATTTCTAATGAGCGATCTCGGATTAATAAGTAACTTTTTAAAAACATTATAACCATGAAAAGCAAAATTTTTTTGGGCTATATAACTATGGCCATACTTTTGATCTCAAGCTGTGAAAGATCAGCTGATCACGTACTCCCGGAAGATGATAATGCGTTGAATATGCTGACGATAAGTACCGCCGAAACTCAGGATGCATTTACTTCCATTGAAGATCTTGAAAATGAAATATTGGAGTCTCGTGAAGGCGGGTCATGTCCCACAGTTACGAGTACTGCACCAAAAGGAATGTTCCCTACTACCGTTACTATAGATTTTGGTACCGGATGTCTTACCAAATCAGGTCGATTTCATTCTGGTAAAATCATTATTGAACAATCCGACTCCATGAAAAACCCCAATGCTACACGTAAAACGACCTTTGTAGACTTTGGTGTCGATAGTTTGAAAATGAAAGACGGAACAGTTTTGCTCAAAAATGAAGGAATAAATGACAACGGCCATCCAAAATTTTCTAGAAAAGTAAGTGACATGACTATAGAGGTACCTCATGGAAATGTCAACATTAGATCCTTACATGTACGTGTATTCATTCAGGGACATCAAACAGCTACAAGAAATGATGATGTATGGAAAATAGATGGCGAAACCATCGGTACTACTGAAGATAAAATAGTCTTCACCTCCTACATTAAAGAATCTTTGGTACGTAAAGTCGATTGTCCATACATTGTCTCAGGGAAAATAGCGGTCACGCGGAAAAGCAAAATGGCATTGATCGACTTTGGCGATGGAAGATGTGATCGATTTGCGTCAACCCATCTTGAGAATGGTAATATTTTAGTAATCAAATTGAGACCAAGGGATTAAATAATCCTTCTTATTGTAAATTAAGACACCAGATTAAAATGAGGCTCTTGGTAAATCCATAGCCTCATTTTTTTTAAAGCAGCATAATGAGTACATCGATTGAACGATTGAATCTTAAGTAGAATTATAAAAGGTCAATACTTCTAGTCCACAAAAGTCTCTTTAATAATTGCTATGATAGCCATTGTGTCTTGTGTCGATAATAATTCTAGGTTGGAAACAATACTTGTCTTATCTATCGTTTTGATTTGGTCTATCGCCTTCTAACCTAGTATTGAATTCTGCTGAAGTTTAATTCTCGTGGGTTATGGTTTGGAAGTACTGGTATTTGGAGCGATTGCTATTGTTTTTAAATTCAAATTTAATTCATCAGGTGGAATAACAATACATGGACGAGTCTTTTTTAATTCGCTTCCTATGGATGGCTCCAAATTGACCAATACAATGTGATATTGTTTCAAATACATTCATCTAGATTTTCATCTTCTAATATATCAGGCATGATTATTTTATCATCGCCTCGATCATGCATGACCTTGAAGGCTTGATTCCACCCTTCTCGAGGAGCATGTGTCGGCTTAAGTATAATAAAATCATGGGCTAGTGAAATTTCAACTGAGCCTTTGATGTTATATTTTTTTAGAATCGTTTTGGATAATCTAATCCCTTTAGAATTACCGAATTGAATAATAGGTATTTTCATGTACTGAAATTATAAATACGAAGTGATTACAATTTTGTTATTTTTCAAAAAAAACTGCAACTCATTTACCTTTTTTTAACCATGCATCTTTCAAAGTTACCGTTCTATTAAAAACTAAATGGTCTGGCTTACTCTCTGGGTCCTGGCAAAAATATCCTAATCTTAGGAACTGGAATCGATCTCCTGATTTAGAAGCAATGATATTAGGTTCCGCTTTTGCCAGAGGTATGATCTTCAAAGATCCAGGATTAATAAATTCTTTGAAATCTTTATCTTCATGACCATCCGGAGACTCATCAGTGAAGAGCCGATCATAGATTCGCAATTCCACATTGACGGCTTGCTCTACACTTACCCAATGAATCACTCCTTTTACGCTCAAGCCAGAGGTATCATGACCGCTTTTACTTTCCGGTATGTATGTAGCATGAATTTCTTCTATCAAACCAGTAGTCGAATTGGTTACAGCTTTCTCACATTTAATGATATATCCATTTTTTAGACGCACCATACCTCCAGGAAATAATCTAAAATAGCCTTTCGATGGAACCTCCATATAATCATCTCGTTCTATATAAATCTCACTGGAGAATGGCACCAGGCGAGCTCCCATGGATTCATCTTCAGGGTTGTTTTGAATATGCATGAGTTCAGTTTTGCCGGGTTCATAATTAATTATTTTGAGTCGTATGGGGTCTTGAACCACCATATATCTTGGAGCCATTTTATTCAAATGCTCCCGAATACAAAATTCGAGTAATGATACTTCTATGATATTTTCCCTTTTGGCTACACCGATTCGATCAGCAAAATCGCGTATGGCTTCTGGAGTATAACCTCTCCGCCTTAGTCCGGAGATGGTGGGCATCCTCGGGTCATCCCATCCTGTCACGATTTTTTCTTGTACCAATTGCAATAGTTTCCGTTTACTCATCACGGTATAGTTGAGATTTAATCGAGCAAATTCATATTGCTGAGACGGAAATATACCTAACTCTTTAATATACCATTCATACAATGGGCGATGATTTTCGAACTCCAACGTGCAAATGCTATGTGTAATCTGTTCGATACTATCACTTTGTCCGTGAGCAAAATCATACATGGGGTAAATCACCCATTGATCACCAGTGCGATGGTGATGATCTTTTTTTATTCGGTACATGACAGGGTCACGGAGATGCATATTGGGCGCAGCAAGGTCTATTTTTGCTCTTAGCACACATTCTCCTTCATTAAAGGCTCCGGATTTCATTTTTTCGAATAAATTCAGGTTTTCGTCTATGGTTCGGTTCCGATATGGACTCGCCGTACCTGGTACAGTGGGTGTGCCTTTTTGTGCAGCTATTTCATCAGCTGTTGAATGATCGACATACGCTTTTCCTTTTTGGATCAATAAAACAGCGAATGCATAGATTTGATCAAAATAATCAGAGGCGTAAAACTCACGATCCTCCCAATCAAAACCTAACCATCTTACATCTTCCTTGATCGAATCTACATATTCCAATTCTTCTTTTTCCGGATTGGTATCATCAAATCGCAAGTTGGTTTTGCCTCCGAACTTTTGAGCGGCGCCAAAATTGAGACAAATAGATTTAGCATGGCCGATGTGTAGATATCCATTGGGCTCAGGAGGAAATCGAGTCAATACCCTATCCTGATGTTTTCCATCCGCAATATCTTTTGCAATAATTTCTTCTATAAAATTTAATGAATCTGCCATCGGTGCTGCTTACATTCTTTCCGGCATATCTATGCCTAATAAATAAAATGAATCTTTTAATATATGTCCTACTTCTTTACATAATACCAATCTAAATTGCAGGGTGGCCTGATCTTCTGATCGGAGTATAGGTACCTCATGGTAAAATCGATGAAAAGCTTTGGCCAATGCATAACTATAATTAGCAATCTCGGAAGGTTCGTAAGCCTGAGCAGCTCTGGATATTACTTCTGGATAAGTTTCGATCAACTGTATTAATTCCTTTTCTTCACTCACCAAGTCCCGATACAATTTATATTGCTCGTAGCTTAGTGTCACTGATTTTCTCAGTACGGATTGAATCCTTACATAAGCATTTTGAATGTAAGGACCGGTTTGCCCCTGCAGGTCTAAGGACTCTTTTGGGTTGAAGACCATCCTGTTTTTAGGATGTACTTTGAGCATATAAAACTTTATGGCACCCATGGCTATACGATGGATGATGGTATCTTGCTCTTCAACAGGGATATCATTAAATTCGCTTCGTGCCTGAGTAATTGCTTTTGCTTCTTTTTCGATCTCTTCAATCAGATCATCGGCATCGACTACGGTGCCTTCTCTTGATTTCATTTTACCCTCCGGCAGCTCTACCATTCCATATGATAGGTGGAAAAGCCCTGAAGCATAGGGCTCTTTGAACCTCTTCAATATTTCAAATAATACTTTAAAGTGGTAATCTTGTTCATTAGCTACGACATAGATGAGTTTGTCCATCTTGAATTTATCATAGCGCATCTGAGCAGTCCCAAGATCTTGAGTGATGTAGACTGAAGTGCCATCGCTACGCAATACTACTTTTTGATCCATACCCACATCCGTAAGGTCTATCCAAATAGAATCATCGGGTTTCTTATAGAAAATCTTTTGTGCCAATCCATTAGTCACTGCTTCCTTGCCTAAAAGATACGTGATGGATTCAAAATCGGTATGATCAAATTGCACACCCATTTTATTATAGGTAATATTAAACCCATCAAAGACCCATTGATTCATGGTGTTCCATAGTGATAAAGTATCAACATCATGTTGCTCCCATCGAATCAACATATCACGAGCTTCCTTACCTAAGGCGCTGTATTTATTAAAATAGTTATTTTTAAATTCTTTAAAAAAATCGTCAACGGTTTGATTCAGGTCTTTTCGATGATTAAATTCATATTGACCTTGTTCACCACTCTGCCACCGTTGATACTCAAGATTAAACTCTTGTTCAAAACGGACATAATAGTCTCCTACAAAATGATCGCCTTTTATACCGGTAGACAAAGGAGTAGCGTCATTTGCCCATTTTTGCCAGGCCAACATCGACTTACAAATTGCTATTCCTCGATCATTGATCACTTGGATTCTTTTGACCTGATAACCCGCGACTTCCAGGATACGAGCAGTAGCTGAACCCAATAGCATATTGCGGATATGTCCAAGGTGTAAAGGTTTATTGGTATTGGGTGAACAGAACT
>JAYSTG010000119.1:0-2047 GCA_043719965.1 Saprospiraceae bacterium
GGATCTGATGATCCTGAATTAAATGACACCTGAATGGTATTATTTGCGGGATTAGGAAATATGTTAATTGATCCAACATTTTTTTTCGAATACTCATTAATCGAAGCATATAGATCTGAGATTTTTGTTTTGTTAAAATAGATGTCCCAATCCGGACTATTCCTGTAGTCGCCCCAATTCAAATATACACAGCTATCTGAAATAGCACAGCCAATAAATGAATTGCCCTGCGGAACTGAAAAATACGGATTTGAAACAGTAGTAATTCTGAAATTTGGGCTAAAGGTATTTGCCGTATCAGAAGAAACCGCAAGGTAAATATCGAATGGGACATTAGCGCCCACACTACTTAACCTCCTGTCCTTCCACGCCACAGCTAAAGTTCCATTTGAAGAAAAATCTGTCCAGACCATATCCTGAACAATCCCGTTATTAATAGGATCGTCGTTCACTCTTATTGGAGCAGACCATGTTAAACCTCCATCGTTAGTTTTTGAAAGCAAAACATCATAATCACCATTTCTATTATCAATCCACGTTAAAACAGCATTACCGTTGTATATTGGATTTGCATCAATGCACCAGGCCTTAGTAAAATCTGAACCCGCGCTTATAAATACATTTCCAATAACATTTCTTTGAAAAGTTAAGCCGGCATTTGTTGTTGTAACACTATAATACCGAACAAACGGACTGGCCGTAACATCATAAGATATGAAGGCAATATATGCTTTACCGTCTGAACCAATTGATATTCCGCCATAACTTGAAGTTAATGAGCCTACCGAATATGAAGTGTTATCAACCTGTTTTATAGTACTCCATGTTAAACCCCCATCTGATGATGTTCTTAAATAAATATGATGCTGGCCAACAAACCAGTAAGCCGACATGGAAGTTACAAACAGAGTTCCATCATTTACACCGCCACTGTTATCAACTGCAATCCACGGACGGTCGAAGGGTAAGTCGGGGCCATTTGTTTCATCAATTACTTTTGATGGAGTTCCCCATGTTAATCCTCCATTAGTTGATTTTGAAACAAAAACTGCTCCGGCGGTATCGGGACTTGTTCTGAAATTAATCCAAGATACATACGCGGTGCCCGAATTATGGAAAGCAATTGATACATCCGCGGAACCGTTTGGCGTTGTATCGTGCGGCATAAAATTAATTGCGCTCCAGGTTTGGCCTTTATCAAAAGATGCTTTAGTAGCTATCCAAATTTTTCCATCGGCACGTAATCTCATCCATCCGGCAATTATGTTATTTTGATTACTGGGATTAACGGCGATATAAGGTTCGCCGTCAAAACTTAACAGGTTAGAAAGGTTGTAATTCGTTTGGGCTTGTACAAAGCAATTAATGCCCGAAAACAGCAATAAGATCAAAACCAGATTAGATTTCATTTTTTTAAAGTTTAAATTTTAAAAGATTTGACTGTGATATTGTGCCAAGGTTTAATCAAATCTAAGATTTTTATTGGAATTTTTTACAACTCAAAGACTTGTAACCCGCCTTAATATTCAACTAAGACAGCTTATATGACATCCAAAATTTATGTTTACCTTTATTAAACGTATTTCTTCTAAAGAATGAAAAAACCATCTGATTCCCTCTTCCTTCTGATTAAATCTTTAAACAGCAATGAGAAAAGATATTTTAAGTTGTATGCAGCAAGACATACGATTGGAGATAAAAATAATTACCTCAAGCTCTTTGATGCGATTGATAAGCAAAGCGAGTATGATGAAAAAAAGATAAAGGAAAAACTCAAGAAAGAAAAATTTGTTTCACAGTTATTTGTAGTTAAGAGTTATTTATACGAAGTACTTCTCAAAAGTCTTGATTCGTACAATGCAGAACATTCGGCCTCCAATCAGCTAAACCAAATCATACACTATATTGAGATACTTTATGATAAAGCACTCTATGAAGAATGTGAAAGAATGATTGAAAAAGCAGAAAAATTAGCAATAAAATACGAGTATCATCCCGGTTTGCTTGAGATTATTAACTGGAAGTTTAAACTTGTGCGAACTAATAT
>JAYSTG010000120.1:0-5236 GCA_043719965.1 Saprospiraceae bacterium
CCGGATAAGTTACCTCCTAAATTTTGAAAAGCAATCTGATAATAATTTAGGGTGTAACTTTCTAAATTCCACCGGATAAGTTACCTCCTAAATTTTGAAAAGCAATCTGATAATAATTTAGGGTGTAACTTTCTAAATGGATTCCACCGGATAAATTACCTCCTAAATTTTGAAAAGCAATCTGATAATAAGTAGGAGGTAACTTTCTAAATGGATTCCACCGGATAAATTACCTCCTAAATTTTGAAAAGCACGATTTTGTTTGTGCTTGTTTTGAAATGATAAGAGAGTTTTTTAAAGTTTCTACATATTCTTTTGTGCTTAGATCACACAGATCCAAATGCAAGGTCACCTGCCTTGTGATTAGTATTAGCGGCATCGGTGATAGTAAGAATGTTTTTAATGGATGAGTTGGGTACAGTAGTGTTGGCCGAAGGTACTGATGCGGTAAATCTAGCTATTACTGTATGATTGGTATTAATTGGATTATAATTTACAAAAAATACCCATTGGTTTCAAAATCGGGGTGAAAAGCCAAACCTAACAATCCTTTTTCACTGGCGGTAGATATTAAACTTGAAATGTCTAATAATGTGCCCAACGTATTATAATTGGCGTCCAAAATGGCTATAGTACCAGATTTACTCACTACAAAAATCCTATTGCTGCCGTCGCCGGCATGTGTAATATCTGTAACTACACCAAATCCGGACATCTTATTGACATACTGGATTTGTGCATTTAATATATTGCAAATAAGAAATGAGATAAGATAGAATAGTATTGATTTCATAATGCAATGGAACTATAAATAAATGATCTAACCGATTTTTAACCAAAAATAGTATGGTTGAATCAAATTTTAACCTATACAGAAACTAATAGACTAAATTCCTATCATAAATTTTCTAAATCAACTCCTCTAAAGCTTTTTGTTCATACGTTTTTAATCCCAATCTTCCCTTAGTTCTAGATACTATTACTAACAAAGCAGGAACTAAAAGCAAAGTCAAAAGAGTAGCAAATCCCAATCCAAAGATCATCGTCCAACTTAATGGCCCCCAGAAAGCCACATTATCACCACCGAGATAAATATTGGGCTTCCATTCACTAAATAATGTAATGAAATCGATATTGAATCCGATAGCCAAAGGGATCAAGCCCAAAATAGTGGCCATGGCTGTGAGGAACACTGGTGTCATACGAGTACGACCTGCCTCTACGGCTGCTTCTCGGATAGAATATCCTTGCTTCATCAGGATTTCAGCAAACTCTACTAAAAGTATTCCATTTCGTACCACTACTCCCGCAAGTGCGATCACACCTATACCCGTCATGATGATAGAGAACTCCATGCGGATCAATGTAAAACCTAATAATACTCCTATGATACTGAATATGATTTCTATTAATATAATAATCGGCTTACTGAATGAATTAAATTGGGTCACCAAAATCAAGAAGATTAATCCTAAGGATATCAATAAAGATCGACCCAGAAACCCCATCGCCTCTGCTTGTTCTTCTTGTTCACCGGAGTATCCTACCGTCACACCTGGTGGCGATACGAACTTGGCGGCGGCAGCTTGTACTTTTGCTAACACTTCATTCGGGTTAAACCCTATCAGCACATTGGATGAAATAGTCACTACTCGCTTGAGATTTTTTCGTTTGATGGAGCCTACCGTATTACCATATTCCATTTTAGTTAAAGATGCCATAGGCACTTGTCGCATTTGGCCATTCATATTCATATCTCGATAGGTGATACTTTGATTGAGTAATAAATTAATGTTATTCCGCTGGTCTTTGTTAAATCGCAATTGAATGGGGTGTTGGTCTTCGCCATCACGAAGCTTGGAAATTTCTTTGCCGAATATAGCATTGCGTAAATCAGAGCCAATTTGTGCTGTTGAAATCCCTTCTCTGTTTGCACGTTGACGATCTACCATGATTTTTAATTGAGGATTTGTAACAGATAAGTCAGACTTAAGCTCTTCTACGCCATCGATCTGAAGTGAATCAAGGTATCGTTTTAAGGATTTTGCTGCAAAATTTAAATCCTCAAAATCGTCCCCTGAAATTTCAATACTAATAGGTTTGCCTGCAGGTGGACCATTATTTTCTTTTTCGACTATAACTTCGGCTCCAGGTAAGTCATGAATAACTTCCCTTATCTTCGAAAGATAAACCGCTGTAGATTGACCATGTCTTTTCTCAAACTCAACAAATGCTACGGTGACTTTTCCCAAATGAGGGCTCGTCTGTTGTTCAAAATTAGAAGGATCACCTGCTCCGACAGCTACATTGGAAATGATAGATGAAACCAATGGATTATTTTCTCCTACGACTTCAATGATCCTATCTTCTATTAGAGAAGTAATTTTATTTGTATACTCTTGGCTAGTACCTATTGGAAGCGCGATGTAAGTATAAACAAAATTAGGATCCGACTCCGGAAACAATCGTACTCCGGGCATAAATTTGCCTGCAATAAATATACTTGCAAACAATAAAAGTATAGTGAATAATAATAAATAGATCGGTCTATATCCCTTCAATAAAAATCGCAAAAGTGAAGCATATGTATCCTGAACTGCCGGCCATACTTTAGTTTGAAACGATCGAATAATTTTATATAATACAAACTTATTGAGTAGATAAAATAATGCGACGCAGAAAGTAAGATTGCGCAAAAATAGATTGTCTCCCATATGAGACAAAAACATGATGATCGCAAACACGACCAGGGTGATCATGAAAGGTTTATTGATTAATTTTTCAGGATGTGCTTCGTCATGTGTCTTCATAAAGTCCACGGCAAATACAGGGTTGATAATATAGGCAACAAATAATGAAGCCAAGAGCGTGGTGATTAATGTAATAGGAAGTCCAAACATAAAATTACCAATAAGGCCTGGCCAAAATGCTAATGGAATAAATGGAGCTAATGAAGTGAGGGTGCCGGACAATACGGGCAGGAATACTTCACCTGCTGCAAGTTTTGCTGCTTTTTTGATAGGCATTTTGCCATTCTCAAAAATTCGATGTGTGTTTTCTATGACTACGATAGCATCATCTACCACAATCCCTAACGCTAGCAAAAATCCAAACAATACAATGATATTCAACGAGAAACCATAGGATGGCATCACTAAAAATGCAATGAACATACTTAAGGGTACTGACATCGCCACGAATAGCGCATTGGTCGTTCCCATAAAAAACATCAATATCAAGGTTACCAATAAAAATCCTATGACGATCGTATTCAGCAATTCTTTAAGTCCAGATCTAGTATTTATACTTAAATCGCCGGTGATATTGACTTTCAAGTCAGCAGGAAACGCCGTGGCCTTAAGATCTTCACAGATTGCTTTTATTTTATCTGAAGTTTCAATTAAATTTTCTCCACTACGCTTTATAACATTAAGGGTCAATACATTTTTTTTATTTAATCGCGAATAACTCTCTTGCTCTTTATAGGTATCCACTACCGAAGCTATATCTTTTAAATAAGTAATAGCCCCCGTACCACCCCGGATCACAATGTCACCGAGCTGACGAGCATCTCTATATTCCCCGACCACACTGATAGCTCGCTTTACGTTGCCCATGTCTAACTGGCCGCCGGAGATGGTCATATTTTCCATGGCGACGCCAGTTTCAATATCACGCATGGTGATATTTGCAGCAGTCATTTTATACATATCTACATCGATCTGAATCTCCCGAGTCAATGCACCTAGTAGGTCCGCTCTGGTGACTTCTTTTAAACCTTCTACTTTATCTTTGATATCATCAGCATATTTTTTCAATCGATCTAAGCTATAATCGCCAGAAATATGAATATTCATTATTGGTATGCTCGAAACATCAATATCGATCACAGATGGGTCTTGTGGGAGATCATTTGGCAGGTCAGCACGCGCACGATCTACTGCATCTTTTACTTTAAGCTTTGCATCGGCAACATTTACATCGGTCCCAAACTCGGCAACTACTAGGGAAAAATCCTGTAGAGAACTGCTTCGTAATTTTTTAATTCCTGGAATGCTTTTAATTTGTTTTTCAATAGGTTTCGCTATCAGGTTTTCCATGTCAGTAGGTGATGTACCGGGATATATCGTATTGATCATGATCTGAGGAAAAGCAACCTCAGGAAATTGCTCTTTGGGCAAACCGATGTATGAGGATATTCCTGCAAGTGTAATGATGATCGTAAGGATATAAATGCTTGTCTTATTATCTATAGCCCAACTACTGGGTTTGAATTCTTTGATTAAATCTTTCATAATGGAATTTTTGAAACAATCTGATCCAAATAAATTATAAACTTATTCTAAAAGGAATTAATCTTATTGATGTTGGATGGTTATTTTTTGACCTTCAATCAGGTCTTGGTAACCTATAGTGATGATTTTATGCGAAGGATTGATACCCGTTTTTATCTCGACAAGGTCATTGTAAAATTTTCCAATAGTAACCGGCTTTTTTACAGCTTGCCACGTGTGATCAAGGGAGTCAGCTACCATGACGAAATCACCCTGGCTATCTTTTTGGAGTACATTGATTGGTATGACAATGGCTTTAGCGTTCGTATAATCTATAATTTTTATTATGGAAATCATATTGGGTAAAACTCCTTTCATATTAGCAGGCAATGCGGTTTCTACCCTAAAAGTTCTATTGACTTTATTAATTATAGGGCTCACATAGGTAATTTTAGAATCGAAATCTTTTTGAATGTCGGGAAAATAAATTTTTATAGCGTTACCTGCCTTGATGCGTCCAGCATATGATTCCGGAACTTCAGCATCGATTTTCAGTTTTGAAAAATTGATCAAGCGAGCTAATGCCATACCCGGCATGACCGTCTGACCCAGCTTGATCAAAACTTCATCGATGACACCATTGATCGGTGCTTTTACTTTGACCATCTGCCACTGCTCTTTGGTCGTTGCTATCCTTTTTTCTATGGATTCCTTGTTGTTTTTAGCACTAAGGTATTGGACTTCTGTACCTAGTTTTTGATCCCATAGCGCTTTTTGCTTTTCATATAGATCACTTGCAAATGATAGCTGTTGCTCCAGTTCAGCCATGCCTTGTTGGATCATCGCATCATCTAATGTAGCTACGGTCTGACCTGTATTTACATGATCTCCGGTCTTCATATAAATATGTTCCACGGCGCCAGCCATTTTTGCATTGATGAATAATTGTTGATCTGCTGTCA
>JAYSTG010000013.1:0-6067 GCA_043719965.1 Saprospiraceae bacterium
TCTTCAACATCGAGGGCCGGATGGATATGGATATTATTCTGATGCAGACATTGGATTAGCCCATGCACGCTTAAGCATCATTGACATCGCTGGTGGCAAGCAACCGATTCATAATGAAGATCAGACCGTATGGGTAGTGTTTAATGGTGAGATATTCAACTACATTGAATTAAGAGAAGAACTAAAAAACAAAGGACACCATTTTTACACTGGAACCGATACAGAAGTTATTGTTCATTTATACGAAGAATATGGCAAAAATTTTGTTCGCTACTTAAATGGACAATTTGCAATTGCTTTGTGGGATCGTAAAACTAAAACATTTATTTTAATCCGTGATCGTATCGGTATTACGCCACTGTTTTTTACCCATATAAACGGTAAAGTCATTTTTGGTTCTGAAATCAAAGCCATATTGCCAGCGTTAGATTCGGTTCCAAAAATGAATCTTGCTGCATTAGATCAGTTGTTTACCTTCTGGTCTCCAATAAGTCCTAATACAATGTTTGAAGGGATAGAAGAAGTTTCTCCTGGCGAAATAATCGTTTTTGCTAATCAGGCTATGTCTAGGAGTAAGTATTGGGACTGGTCATATCCAGTGGATGGTCAGTATCGCTTGGATCCTGAGGATAAGCTTGCGGAAGAATTAAAAAGTTTATTAGTGGATGCTACTAGAATACGGTTACGCTCAGATGTCCCGGTTGGGGCTTATCTTTCTGGTGGTCTGGACTCTTCTGTTTTAGTCTCGATAATTAAAAATTTCACCGATACCCCGCTTAGAACTTTTTCAATCGGGTTTGATGAGAAAGAACTAGACGAGTCTGGCTTTCAGAAAGAGTTAATTAATTACTTAGAAGCGGAACATTCCAGAATTCAGTGTTCCAATGAAAACATAGCCGAAAATTTTGAACAAACAATCTGGCATACTGAAATGCCAATATTGAGAACGGCACCGATCCCAATGGGCATGCTGTCATCATTAGTCAATCAATCTGGCTATAAGGTTGTGTTAACCGGAGAAGGTGCGGATGAGGTATTTGGTGGGTATGATATTTTTAAAGAGACAAAAATAAGACAATTTTGGGCGAAAAATAAAGACTCTAATTTCAGACCTTATTTATTAAAACGACTTTATCCCTATTTGGATATATCACCTGGAAAGTCACAAGTCTATCTACAAAAGTTTTTTGGTGCCGGATTAGAACATCCAGATTTGTCCTATTTTTCACATATACCGCGATGGATTACGACAGCTAAAACTAAAGACTTTTATTCAGAGTCTACAAAATCGAAATTATCGAACTCTGCTATTGATGATATTCAATCTACTTTCCCTGCGGAATTGATGCAGTGGCACCCATTTAATAAAGCTCAGTATATTGAATCAAAGTCACTAATGTCCGGTTATCTTTTGTGTTCACAGGGTGATCGTATGCTCATGAGAAACTCGGTTGAAGGACGGTTCCCTTTTCTGGATCATCGCGTAATAGAGTTTGCGCGTCAATTACATCCTAAAACCAAGATGAAAGCATTAAACGAAAAATATATTCTTAAAAAAGCATTAGGTCGCTATATACCAAGTTCAATAAGTCAAAGACATAAACAGCCATATCGCGCGCCTGACATTCCCTCTTTCACAGCCGGCAAGGGTAAAGAAATTATTGCAGATTTGTTGTCTGAAGATAAAATAAAGCGTTACGGTTATTTTGATTCGGCCAAGGTTTCATTATTGTTACGCAAGATTAATGCAGGTAGAGCAATTGGTTTTAAAGACAATATGTCTTTTATGGGTGTGATTTCGACTCAAATGTGGCATTATCTTTTTCTGGAAAAATGAATGTATTTTTTTACGAGTAATTAAGTAAGGTAAACCCCCGGCTCTGCCGGGGGACAAAGTAAGGTTTGACCGTGCGCTACGGTCGCCTCTGTTTTGTTCCCTCCCTTTCAAGGGGAGGGTTAGGGTGGGGATGGGTTTTAGTGATGGCGTGCGGATGTCCACAGTACAACCCCACCCCCATCCCAACCTTCCCCCTGAAGGGGAAGGAGGAAATCTCAGCCGCCTTCAGGCGGCTCACGGTTTTGTCAGCCCCTTCGAGGGGCTCACCCAATAAACCCCCGGCTTTGCCGGGGGTAATTTAATTGAAATTAAAATAATAGCGGAGCAGAAAATGTCAATGGAAAATAAAATTCGTAGTTATATTCTAGATAATTTTTTATTTACAGATGACCAATCAAAACTGTTAAACAGTGATTCATTTCTTGAAAAAAACCTGGTTGATTCGACTGGCATCCTTGAAATAATAACTTTTATTGAAGAAGAGTTTAAATTGACTGTAGATGATGATGAAATGGTTCCCGAAAACCTTGATTCTGTAGATAACCTTATTGCTTTTATCGCAACCAAACAAAGTTGATTTAATTTTATTGAGTATATTTACAAGTGGTTATTACGCCTACTAGAAATCTTGCAGAAATGTTCCTGGATACATGTGCGAAGTATCCAGATAAAGTAGTCCTTCAATGTGCGGGTCAATCGTATACTTATAATCAATTGGTTTCCGAAGCAAGTTCACTTGCTTGTCATTTTAAAGCTCAAGGTATTAGCAGGGGAGACAGAATTGCTATCTACATGGACAACACCTGGCCATGTATCGTTTCTCTATTTGCAACGACAATGACGGGTGCAGTTTTTTTAATTATAAATCCACAAATTAAAAGTGATAAGTTACAGTATATTTTAGAAGACAGTGGCGCAACCATGTTAATAACTGATGCGCATCTAAAGAACGTATTTTCAGAGGCGCTGAATCAAATCAATACTGTAAAAAATGTGTACTGTTCTGGGAATGATAATGCAATAACGATTCAAAACGTCAATTACCATCGATTTGAAGAGGTAGTAAAGGCAAACCAAGATTGCCTGGCATATGCAAACAATGTTCTAGGAAATGATTTAGCCGCTTTAATTTATACTTCAGGCAGTACGGGTTTTCCCAAAGGTGTAATGCACACTCATCAGTCGATACTATTTGCTATCGGAAGTATTACAGAATATTTACGGCTTGGTCACACAGATAAAATTATTAATTTTCTTCCTTTTGCGTTTGATTACGGCTTATATCAACTGTTTTTTACAATCTATCTTGGTGCGACTTTAGTCCTCGAGCGATCTTTTACCTATCCAGCTGTCGTTTACAAATTAATCCAGGAAACAGAAATAACCGTTTTCCCAGGTGTGCCGACTATTTATTCAATGATGATTAATTCTTATCTAAAAAAACCATTGTCGTTTCCAAGTGTTACTAGAGTTACGAACACTGCTGCTGCACTGCCGGCGGATTATGTCAGCCTGCTGCAGGAGATTTTTCCCAATGCTTTGATTTATAAAATGTATGGATTAACTGAATGTAAAAGAGTTTGTTATTTGGAACCGGAACTCGCTCATACTCATCCTTCTTCCGTTGGAAAAGCCATTCCTGGTACTGAAATATTTTTGCTTGATGAGGAAGATAACCCGGTTCCAATAGGAGATAAGGGTATTCTGCATGTGCGTGGGCCGCATATTATGCTGGGTTATTGGAATAAACCGGAAGAAAGTAAAAAAATGTTAAAAGACGGTAAATGGCCTGGTGAGAAAATTTTATGTACGCATGATTTATTTAAAATGGATGAGAAGGGTAATTTATATTTTGTTGGTCGAAGCGATGACATTATTAAAACCAGAGGTGAAAAAGTTAGCCCGATAGAAGTTGAAAATGTATTACATGGTATTAATGGTGTTAAGGATGCTGCTGTGTTAGGAAAGGCTGATCCCGTTTTAGGCGAAATTATTCATGCGTTTATTTCTTTAAGTGAGGAAGCCTCGATAGAGATTAAGGATATTAAAAAAGTATGTGTCAGTAAACTTGAGAATTTCATGGTCCCTTCTGAATTTCACATTCTCGAAATGTTACCGAAATCCACTAATGGGAAAATCGATAAGAAATTATTGAGACAATATTTATGAATGTAATGTCAGAAATATTGTTTGAGTCGAATTTGCAATATCTAGAATCAAATCTCAAAACGTTATCCGATAAACCTGAAGACACCATCGAGTCAACTTTGATGTCAATCTGGATGGTTGCTTATGGACAAGCTATGACGCCTCATAAAGTATTGAGTATGAATAAAACGGATTTGCCAGATCTTAATGACACGCAACTACAGTTATTTAAACAAAAAATTAATGAAAGGTTAGCAGGTGTTCCACTCTCATATATCATTGGAATTCAAGAATTTATGGGGATTGAATTTATAGTTAATGAAAAAGCACTTATACCTCGCAAGGAAACAGAGATACTAGGTTATGCTGCATTAGAAAAAGTCAACGCTGCAGTAAAGCAAAATAATTCGGCGCTTGTGATTGATGTATGCACAGGGTGTGGCAATCTTGCATTGGCCATCGCTTACCATCAACCTAAAATAAAATTATATGCAATGGACTTGTCAGAAGAAGCGATTTCGCTTGCAAAAGATAATCAAAGATATGTGGGAATTGACGACAGAGTTGAATTTTTTGCTGGAGATTTATTAGATCCTGTTAAGCATCTTAATATTCAGGAACAAGTTGACATCATTGTTTGCAACCCGCCCTATATTACAAGTGGAAAATTTAAGGATATGCCGGATGAAATAATAAAATTCGAACCGGAAATTGCATTTAATGGAGGAGCACTTGGGGTAAAGATAATTAACCGAATCTGTCAAGAATCTTTAGGGTTTTTAAAACCTGGAGGGTGGCTAGTCTTTGAGCTTGGTTTGGGGCAAGGTGAAGCTATCTTGAAGCGCCAACAGAAAAAAGGACTTTATAATGGTTATTATTCTACTAATGATCAAAATGGAAATGTTCGTGTCATTATGCTGCAGAAGTAGTTGAATGCTGTGTATTTGAGGTAAAGCAATAGGGATAAAAAAAATGAATTTAAATGACCTTGTCGAGTTTAATGAAGAGCAAGAAGTAGCTCGAATATCAAAAAAAACAGTTGAAATACTCAGTAAAAATCTTCACAAAAGAGGCTTAATAGTGGCTGTTTCTGGTGGCGTGGACAGTGCAGTCTGTGCTGCGCTTGCAGCAAAAGCTGTCGGCAAGAAAAAGGTCTATTGTGTATTGTTGCCAGAACATGATTCATCGAGCGCCAGTGTTGAGTTAGGTCAAGCCGTTGTTGAAAACCTGGGCTTGGAATATGAGATTCAGAACATTGGTAAAACGTTAGAAGAAATAGGGTGTTACAAGTGGCGTGATAACGCGATTAAAAGTGTTTTTCCGGAGTATGACGGTTCTTGGAAAAACAAAATTATTATTAAGGGTGGCAATGAAGGAAAATTGAATCATTTTGCGCTGGTAGTAGAAAAGCCAGGCGGAGAAATTGTTGAAGAACGTCTAAGTTTGAATAACTATTTACAAATAGTTGCGGCGACCAACTACAAACAAAGAATACGTAAAAATATCGAATACTTTCATGCTGACAGGTTGAACTATGCTGTAGTCGGTACGCCAAACCGACTTGAATATGATCAAGGGTTCTTTGTTAAAAACGGCGATGGAGCCGCTGATATTAAGCCTATTGCGCATTTATATAAAACACAGGTTTATGCCCTGGCAAGATACTTTGGTCTCCCTGAGAGTATATGCAATGCAATCCCGTCTACTGATACGTATAGTTTAAATCAAGGCCAGGATGAATTTTATTTCTCGTTACCCTATCAGCAGATGGATGTAGCACTTTGGGCTTACATTAACAAACTTGAGCCGTCTAAATTAGCTGGATATATTGGGGTTTCTGTTGAAAGAGCTGAATATGTTTATAAGGATATAGAAGCCAAACGACGTTCAACAACATACCAACACCTAAAACCGCAATTAATAGAGTTTAGTTTCGATAAGAGACCTTTGTAAATTAGGCGGTTTCCCACAAGTGAATATCCTTGCGCTTAAGCGATCTTTAACGGTGGATTTTGGTTTCGCACGTTCTATGAAGAAGATAGAGATTTTCTGGCGAGCCGCAGATAGATGTCAGAACATTTT
>JAYSTG010000121.1:0-15241 GCA_043719965.1 Saprospiraceae bacterium
TAAAAAAAAGGTGGGCAGTTGAGCGCACTTTTGGCTGGATGAATTTTTTTCGACGACTTTCTAAAGATTTTGAGCGAACAGTAGAATCTTCTGAATCAATGATTTATTTAGCACAAATTCAGATTATTCTGAACAGAATTGTTGAAAAACAAAATTAAATTTTTAAACATGCTCTTACATCTGCTGGAACAATTCCCCCTGATAATATTAGTAATTGACTTAATCCATAAATAATAAATCCTGAATTGGCTATCATAAAAGGCTCGTGTAGCACATCTGTTGGCGTTTGTTTTAATGTAAATTCTACTTTCCCTTTATCATTAACTGAAAACCCTGTTGTTATAGTAAAATTATAACCTTCAACACCTCGTTTCGGTTTCCAAATATCATGATCAGCCGCATCTTGAAAGTAAGTTTGAACAACATCTGGACCTAAATTGAGTGTCACTTTAACATCGCTTATTTTTAATTCAAAAGGTTGGGCTTTTATTGAAATATCAATTTCTACCAATGTATCACCTCCTGCTCCCAGTGATAAATATGCCCCTCTCAATAAGGGTAAATCAATTCTTGGAACATTTTCTACTATAACAATTTTATGCTTAGTAGAGAAATTATTAGCCGTCCATTCTGTACGAGAAAAGGCAGGGTCGAGAGCCAATGCCCTTGTTATCTGCCTAATAGCAGCTTCTAATTCAGCAGGCAAATTAACGCCAAAGATTCCCGATAGTGGAACTAATAAAGCATCTCCCATGATTAAAAGTTTCTTGTTGTGAATGGATAATGTTCAAAAATCTCTGCCACTTTTTGTTCTTCTGTTAGATTTGCTAACCGATTAGGTGGTATCTGTCCGAGTGTCATTACTATTTCTCTGCTGGTAACATTCGAACTAAATGAAATATACAGGGCATTTACTCCACTTGAGCTAATAGATAAATTAATGATTGCTTTATTATTTGCTGAATGTTGATGTACATTAGGTATAAAGGGAGATAGATAGCCTCTAAAATAGATGGAAATATGATTTTCTGAAAATTCAATTGGCAGTAAATAACTTTCAAGAAAATGACTATTATCACCATATTCCTTAATAGCAAGGGTGAACTCAGTAAATCTTACGGGTAATATAAACGCAATTAAATCTCCTGAAGGATGACCAAATGCACTCCTTTCTATTAAGGCAGATCCCCCAAAATATTCTACATAAGGTCTTGGGTCATTACTACTTGGACTAAGACCTAAAACACGTAATGGGTACAAGAATTTATTTAAAAAGGCTCTTTGGATACCAATATTTCCTATAATATTGGCAGGGGCATTATCAGGAATTATACCAAAAACACATTGCCTAACAAAAATTTCAAACTCTGAAGGATTAGGAATTACTATTTGTGCAATATCTCCAACAAAAACAACTGCTTTTCCAACAAGAATTAATGGCAAGCCAAATTCAATAGCACCAACTAAGGATGATATTTCTCCTACTACAATTAAACCGCTTCCAAACATAGATGTAATAGAAAAGAAGGCTTCTAAATTTTCCCCTATGCCTTCATTCCTCCGAAAGGCTTTATAGCTTTTGTAAATATCAAAAGTCGCACCTACAATCTCAAGAGTATGTAACACTCTTATACCTCCTGTACTCCTCATTTGGCTATTGATCGCTCCAAAATTCTCTCTATATTTAAGCCATAATGAAGCTCCTGCATGTACTACAAAAGTGTAATTTTCAAGATTGGGATTATTAGAAAAATCCCGTGCCTTTACTGCAAAATCTATGAAATTTACAAAAGTTTTTAGGCTTTTAAGGCTTGTATCAAATGCAGCAAGGAGTTCTGCCCTATTAGGGGTATTCGCTGGTAGGTCGGGATGTGGTACAACCTTAATATTGGTTCTGATTCTTTCTTGAATTGGGAGTGAAGAGTCTCCTTGAACACGGAATTGAAATGGAAACTGATTGTCCAAATTTCTACTATTATAGCTTTGTATATAGCGATTATATCTACCTACAAGTTCTTCTAATTTAGCGTCAAAACTAATTGCACTTTGTGCACGAGTCAATAAATTCTTTTTTGTGTCATGTGTTAAAATTAAAGCAATTGTTTTTACTATGGTCTCTGACAAATTCCCATGAGTTCTTTTAAGAATAGTGTTAAAATAATTGATTGTAGTTGAACGAACAGTTACAGTATCCGTGAAAAAACTGCTTGTAATTGAATCCATTAAACTATTTTCGCCATCCCCTTGAATATCAAAACAAACTTTGACAGCCCAGTAGTGTATTTCAAGATTGTATTGTGTGAGTTCTGACATTAATTGATCATAATACTCTTGCGAATTGAGTACAACACCCAATCGTACAAACAATACTGATAATCTATGTTTGAAACCTAATGGTGCTTCGTAAACGTTTCTCTCATAATATCTCCAAAGTCCATTAGTTGAGCTGTCTATATTAGTTGAAATTTGAGAAGCAATCCCTGCATTTCCTGAAAGAAGTAAACTTTTAAGTTGCTCAAAAAAAACCAACAATTCTCCTCTGCTTAGGTTTGGATAAACTTCACTACGTTCTTGTTTAAAGCCTTCAAATCTATTTATTATTGAATAAATTTCATAAACTATATCCATCGCTCTTCCTACATAATCTCTTATTATTCCTATTCTAATTCTATAAGAATTTACAGGTGGTTGTCCTTCATTATGTGGTTGTGTTATTAGAAAAGAGATATCGGTATCATTTTGGCTAATAGTTCTTTCAAGACTAGCCCAATCAATACTTGAGATATTAAAATCACTCTGTCTATGAATTACTACACCTATTGTATTGTATTCATGCCAATCGTAACTACGATGAGTTGTAATTTCTAACGAATTAGTGAAATTATTTTGATGAGATGTATTAAATCTAAAAATACTATAAGGTATTTTCGGATTTCTAACACTCTCAGAAAGAGATTGATTTTGGATTTCTAATGGCAAATCTATTTCTATTTTTTCACCAAAATTCTTTATTTTTATTCTATTGTTTGGAGTTCCATCGTTTAAACGTCTACACTTGATTGAAAAAAAACGTTCATTGAGAGAAGTTAATATTCCTTCTCTCGTTTGGTTACCTAACGGAGAATGTAATATAGTAAAACCTCTTGTGAAACTTAGGTGTTCTGTGGCTCTTAAAATTTGAAAATATCTATGCGTATCAAATATATAGCATTGTCCATCTCTTAATGGTCTTCTTGTATCATCCATCCACCAAACAGCAACTTCTATCTTCTTACTTGTGAAATTATTAGTAAAATCGGCTATAACTTGACCCGCTTCTACTGGTAAGTAGAGTATTCTACTATTATTCCAATATGTAGTAGCAAAATTACTTGCTACTTCTACAAGGTTTGAACCATCTTGAGCTAAAGTAATAGCGGATCGAGTTGAGCGGTGAAGTGTACCCGCAGTATTACGTTCATATATAGGGATAGTTATTGCTTCTGTTGACCCATTAACAGCCATTCTATCTCTATAAAGCCCAAGTGCTTGTTGAGCAATGTAAGCATTGCTATATGGCTCTCTGGAATCACTAGAAAATTCTTCAACAAAAAATAATATTTCATTAAATTCAGGTATAGCCCATTCTGGTATTCTATGTATTCCCTCGCTACTATCTGGTTTGAATACAAGACACCAAGTACGCGGAGGTTGCCCATTAACAAGTTGCTCATTAATAATATTAGGATGATACACCATATAAATATAACCTTTACAGGGGGCTATAATTTTCATATTACTATTAGGCGATGAATAACGCGCTCTAATAAAAGGACTGTTTGTCACTTCACTGAATTCAATCCCTCTATCACTGAAAATGGGAAATTTCATTTTATGTTTTAATTGAAATAAGGTTCAGAAAATAGGATGATTGGATTTTCGGATAATAGCCCTTCGTATCTAAATTTTACAGTTATTTTATAATAAACAACATCTTCGGTATTGATAGTATCTTCAAGTGAAAACGGAGTAGTTAAAGCAGTCCAGCTTCTAAATCTACTCCAATTTCGGTCATTTTCTATTTGTTTTTCTACATAAATATCTAAATAATTTTCTATTTGAGGCTGATTACATGAAATTCTAATAATATCATTCTCATTATTAGATACTCTCAAAAGTGTGAAATTGGGTACAACAGGTTTAGAAATAGAGTGAACGGACACTCTATTAATTTCTGAAATATTTGATTTGGTATTTTTTGAACTACATGCTTCAATTTTGTAAGCGTACTGTGTTCTACCTCTCAATCCTCTATCAATCACAGGATATTCCCCAAACGCCGTCATCACTTGCACCACCCCCTCAGTATTCCGCCAAACAATCACCCCCTCAGTATTTTTAGCCACTTTTCTAATATTTTGAATCGTATTGCCTACGATGCGTGTAGAAGGCTGCAACAAATTCATCGCACCAACTTGCTCACCTTGTATTTTTGCATCAAATTCAAAAGCCCTATAAATACCCAAAATGGAAGCAATTGGCGGCGGTGTTTGCCCTTCTCTGAATTTTATAATGGAATTACCATTAGTCGCATTTATATCTGTTAAAATACGCGGGTCAGCAATCCGCCGTATCACCAAGCCTTCGGGTTGTTCTACCTCTGCCCAGCGCACATCATTCAATAAATGCTCGTTAGTTGCCCGATACAAGATATATTCATTAAAATCAGGCTCTCGATTCAAAGCCCATTGCAGGGTTACTTGTCGGTCACCCGCTTCTACTTTTGTCCAAACGGGTGTGCGTGGTCGGCTTGTAGGTACACTTACACCTAAGCCATTGCTTACAGGACTCCAACTACTGCCCAAAGCCATATTATGCCCCACCGTCCGCAAGCGATAAAAATAACTGTTCGATACCACGCCATTGACTGTATCTGGATATAGTACATGCGTAGTGAGGCGAGAAGGGTCTGAATACTTTTCTTTACGTATCGGTTCGGTATTGACCAATGTAAAAGCTGTTTCGTTGCCGTTTCTATTAGCGATAGCGTCTCTTTCTACTGTGTTACAAGCGGGATAAAAACGGTCTGCCCAATATTGCCAGATTGGAGTTAAAGCGTTCCAAGCATCGCTGTATTTATCCTTGCCACAAAGGTCGTTTGGTTCAATAGTAGATAGGCTTTTACCTATAAATCTCTGAAAATCAGGGGCAAATAGTGTCGGGTCTTTATGACGGACAGCCCGTAAAAATTCCTCAAAATCAAGGTCATCAATAAAAATTTGGGCTTTATTGTCCATTTTATAATGACCAATCGCCAAACGCCGATTATCCAAATCTTTATCAAAAATGGCGGTATCCGTAGCCCGATATAAATTGTAGCCATAGACCCCCTCAGTATTTTGCCAAAAAATACGGGCTTCTGAATTGCCCTGCACATCTGCCAAACCAATTGACTCAATTATTGGCGCATGAGGTTCAAGCGGCATTTGTCTATTTACCGCCACCACCGAAGCCTTCACCGATAAAGCACCTAAGCCCCGTTCCGTTTTTGACGCTACTGCAAAATGATAAGACAGCATAGCTTGGTCACTGTCGGTAGGTGGATTGATACCTACTTTCGGATTAAAACTTTTACCTTGATAAAAACGCATTTGGCCACCTTCCACCAGCAATTTTGTTGGGTTCAAAGGCGCATAAGAACTAATGGGTTTTGGATGATCTTCATCAATTTCTTCATTATTGATATTTGGATTCTGTCTTTGGTCTGCAACTGTGATGTACAAATCCAAATAACTATCCGTCCATTCATGCCAGAGAACATACCAAGTATTCCAAACGCCTTGCGTTGGATTGTCCGTTTGACAATAAACAACAAGCGCACTTGTTACGTATTCACTGGATTTATTTTCTGCATAATTTGGCGGTTTAGCGATATTAGTCACCCGTAGTTTCCATGTATTTTCGGCTGGTAGCCAGTCCACTATTTTATCTTTATCGGCTTTCATTGCCTCCAATTCGGCAGATGTCAAGAGCGCACTTGTTATCTGATAATTATCAATGGAGATTGGAGAAGGTGTATTATTATGTACTTCTTCATCTCTAAGCCAATTTTCATGTTTGGAAAAGTCCTTCCAATCACTTTGGGTTTCTGGAATCGTCAGCACAAAAAAAGTATCTACCTGTGGTGATAATATTGGATAACCGTCATAGCGCACCTCAAAACTTGCTGCTTGCCCTGCGGCAGTATGGGCTGTAATGACATAAGCACGATGGTCAATCAAGCATATTTTCCCATTCAATTCATTGGCATCACCAGATAATATACGATTGGTATGTACCCTAAATTTTCTATTTGTGGCATCTGGAATCCCTTCTACACCCGTTATTTTTACCTGTATATCATTGAGTAAGCCTATATTTTTGAATATTTGAAAATCCGTGACCCCAGGATTAAATATTTGTTGCAAGCCTGTCCATTCCCAGCGTAACTTAACTTGTGAATCGTATTCAATTAAAATAGATTTAGGTGTTGTTTCATCTGGTATTGTTTGATATGTTCTTACTTCATTTGGTTTTAATTGAGCAAAAGGCACATCTTTGAGACGTAAATGGTTATCAACAACCGCTTTTACCTCATATTTTTGACTTACAAATTTTTGTATGAGCGTTTTATCGGTCAAAGAAGTAGTGGCTTGTTTTAAGCCACTAACAGTAATAATATGTCTTGCTAAAAAAGCACCTATTTCGAAATTAAGTATTGGGTTCAATTGAATGTCCCAATAAGATTTTTGAGGTTGAGCAGGTGTTACGAGGCTTGCACTTTGGAGTGTGGTCTCAAACGTTAATATCTGTGCTTTTAAAGTTGCAGGAGGATTGGGTTTGTAATCGCTTTTCACCTGATACGCCATAGCGGGTCCAAATTCGCTAATCCGTCCAAATAAATCAATGCCTTTTGCTCTAAATTTATAGCGCGTTTCAGGAATATTGGTTTCTAAAAATTGATTGACTGCAAATGCCCTTTTCGTTTGAATGGGGTCACATGGGAATGGATACAATCTAAAATTGGCAATTTTGCCATCAAGCGTTGCATTACCAGTAGGTTCACCTCCAAAAAACAGAGGTTGGTCAATACGCGTCATTAAATATTTATCGTAAAGCGTTTCACCAACCAATTGCCCATCTATATAAAATTTGAATAGATTATTAGCGTCTTGAGAAAAAGAGATATGCGTCCATTGTCCTTGTATGGGTGTCCTATTAAAATTCAATAGAAAGCCTATCTTGCTATTTTCCCAAAAACAACCTCCGTCCATATAGTTTACACCAAATCTAAAACTTGTTGACGCATCACACAAAACAAGCGCACTTTCATCATTTGCAATGTAAAGCCAAAACTGCATTGAAAAACCAGCATTAAGGGTATTTATGCCATAAATAAATCTTTGATAAGTAGGTAAAGTATCATTGAATGACAAAACTTCTTTAAGGCGATAAAGCGACTTAGGAATAAGCTGTTGTGGAAATGCGTCTGCGTATTCTCTCAACAAATAATCAGCTTGTGGTATTGTAATTACTTGATTCCAAATCTTTACATGGCAAATTTGACCTTTGAAAGAACGGATGCGCTGTTGGGTTTCCGCATTGAAATCCATACCTATTGCGATACCACCCATTGTCAAAGGAATAACATTTACATTTAGTGCTCTTTCTATAAGAACACCGTTGAAAGCTACCCGACCATTAATAAAAGAAACATAAAGTCGAAACCAGTGATTTAAAAATTGAGGTGTTATCGTATTGGGCAGTGTTTCAGAAGTTTCTGACCCTACCTTTAGTTGAAGAGTATATGAATTAGTTGTTTGTCGGAAGCCAAAACTAACGCCACGTTCGCCGCCAAAACTGACCCAAGGAATGTATTCGTTTAGAGGATTGCCTTCTTTAATTTTTACCCACAAATCTATTGTAAAGGCTTCATTCACTGAAAAAGCAACACCTTCACTCGCATAAGCCCCACCATTATCCGCTATCAGCAAGGAACTGTGTTTTTTCTCCAAAGGATTGTCTCTAACAAAACGACTTTTGCCAAATAATGCTAAAGGCTGCCCTGTCGCATAGTCTTTTGCCGTAGATGCCAAAGGAGCGTAAAACAGCAATTCGGGTAATACCCGATTGTGTCCTCTGATAACCGTTATATCTGACTCTTTAACAGCCAAATTATTAAGATTGGTAAGCTCAAAAATTGCCCTTACAGAAGAATTAGCCGCTATAACATTGGGCTTTTCTGGATTGATAGATTGCGCTTTATTGATAAGTGAAAGTTTCACATTAGCTGTAAAAGGCTCATACACACCTTGCTCATTTAATATAGGTGTAGCAGGTTCTGCCAATGCTCTGCCAAGCGAAAGTGGTTGTATTTTTTCCTCACCGACACCACCACCCAATATGATAGGATTAGACTTTATAAAACCAATTTGTCCGACTTTATATTTGAATTGTACTTTTTGAAAAATTAATGCCCTCGTATTGGAAACTTTAATATCCACGCTTTTGAAGGAAGGTCTTGACTCTCCATGGGGCGTTATTAACCCATTGGGGTCAAATACTGTTATTTTCCATATATCTCCTCCAGTAGGCTCAACGGTACTATACAGATTAGGAGATACCCAAAAATCCGACGCACTTGCGCCAACAGCTTTTACCGTAAAAATAGCTTCTTGAATACCCTCTGGTTCATCAAAAATAATTCTTATAGAAGGTTTTGCGCCAGAAAGCGTAGTAAGAAAGCCTAAATTATTGGGCGCAGCATCTGAAAAACATAGATAAGCACCGCCCATTGGGATAGCTTTAAATCCCTCAAAGCGCATTTCTGATGCTAAATTGAAAATAGGGGCTTCTCTTTTGGGTATGACTGTGTTGAAAGGATATTCTTGACCTTCGTAATCTGCTACAACAAAGTAGCCCGTTCGAGAACCTCCTCTAAATGGCATGTTATCTCTATCAATAAAATAAAATCCCGCCATTCGAGCTATATAAGGGTCCAAGGCGGCAAGATTCAAAGTATCCATCCGTTTTAGAGATGTTCTAAACGATCTTCTATTATCTTGTTCTATAACTTGTTGGTTCATCGTATAAATACGGTGATTACCAATCTGTTGACCATTTCTGATGTCTCTTTGTAAATTGCCAATAAGGCTATTCAGTTCTAATACTGTACTTGAATTTCTATATTTTTGAATTAAAGCAGCTATCTGTGTTGATGGCGTTACTCCTCTGGTTTGCAGCGCATCTGTCAGCCATTCAAGAGCATCCCAATAACCATAATGTAGTGTAAATGTTGGGTAGGTATATTTAGTACCTTGTCCTCCAGCTTCATTTAAAGCGTTGATTTCCGCTTGTAACAAAGCAATTTGTTGTGCTTCGGTTTTCCAAACAGAGGGGTCTAATTCATCTGGTGTATTGGTATCGCGATTAAATTTTTCATTCGTTTTATAAATTAAAAACCTTGCAGGAAGCCCCAACCCAGACCGCAATTGCCAGCGCAAATGAAAACCTTGCTCCAAAGGAAATCCATTACCGTACATAGTCGGCTGAATTGCTTGGGAATTACCAAAGGCATTTATACCTGTGAGACCAATATCATATTTCGGAATGTCTGGCATTGTCTAAATAGGGTTAATGGTTAAAACGAATGAGTGCATATTGCTATAACAGGTTGACTGTTTTAACAATTTTTTAATTTAAAAGCAAAACCTAATAACTGATTAATGCCTTTCTTTTCCAATGTGTGAAAAATAAGGAGACCTATGCCCGAAAGTAATTGCAAGATGTATAGTAAAAATTTTGGAGGCATAAGTTTTGGAGTTGTTGGTTAAAAGTGGTTTTTGTTTAAAAATTTCAAGGTTATCTACTATTGCTATGCTAACATATTGCAATATACGCACATAGTGAATTAAAAGTCAAGAGACTACATGATTTTCAGAATAATATTTTTTTAATATTTATTTAATAACAAATTAATCTGCTTGCCCCCTCAGTATAAAGCGATTATTCAACACCCAAAAGCCACCGAATAAATTTCAGTGGCGACCAAGCTTTAGGTGGTTCGTCTTTATGAAAATAGATGGTAAGGCTTTTATAGCATAAAGCATCGGGTAAGAAAGGGTCTTTCAGTTCTTTTTCTTCTGCCATGACGGTTCTGACTTCCATTGGGGAACAGTCGAATGTTATTGCACCGATGCCGATTGTGGGTTTTATTTCCATTGTTTTGTAAAAATAAAAACTCTTTGATATTTTTGACTAAATACAGAGGGCTATTTACTCCTTTTTCTTCAACAGTTTTTTGATAGCTTCTACATCTTTTTCATGCTCTTTGGGAATAATGCCTGCTTTTTCAAACTCTGCGAAATCTGAAAGGAAAGCATCTCGATAAGTAGGTAAATTCATTTCAGGCATAAATTCTTTATCTTGCCATTTTTCATACTCTACTTTAGCGGTTTTGAAATCACCTTGCAGCAATAGGGCTGGAGCAAGATTGGCGAGCAAATACTTATAAGTGCTGTCTATAACAATGCCCGCTCGAATGTCTTGTTCACTTTCGATGAATTTTTTGAGAAAAAAACCGAACCATGCACGGCTGTTATAAGCCATTACCAGTCGATCTTTATTGTCCTGAGGGGACTTCCATAGTGGAACTTTATAATCATGTAGTGGCTTCGCCATCCATCCTTTAAGGGTATCAATTAACACGCCATATAGTTGATACAATTTTGCCGTATCTTTTGCCTCATTGATTTGCTTTTGTATATCAGCCAACCTCGTCGCTTCTATTTCAACTTGTCGTATGGCTTCTTTTTCGACAGAATCTATCCGTTTGTACGCATCGGAGCTTTTCCATGCCGCCATTGCAAGTTGATAAGCCAAGCTGTCTTGTCTGCGTTGATTTGACAGCATTGTACTGTCTGCTTGATATTGAGAGATGTCCTCGGGTTCTAAATTTAGCCCTTCCTGTGCCATTTCGTAGAGTGAACAGGCAATCGCCCTACCTTCCAAAGCACCGCTTTCGATGTCCCAAAGCTTTGCAGTCTCGTCGTCACTTCCTGTTAACACCTTTTTACCATCAGGTGAAAAGGCGACGGCGTAAATGGGAGACTTATGTCCAGTAAAGGTTTTCTCCGCTTTTCCTGTTGCTACATCCCAAATCTTTGCTATTTTGTCTTCACTACCAGTTAATGCTTTTTTACTATCGGGTGAAAAGGCGACAGAGTAAACTATCGAAAAATGTCCGATAAGGTTTTTTTCTACTTTGCCTGTGGCTATATCCCAAATCTTTGCAGTCTTATCGCCGCTCCCTGTCAAAATATTTTTCCCATCAGGCGAAAAGGCGACGGAGTAAACACTGGCGGAATGTCCAATAAAAGTTTTTTCCACTTTTTCGCTCTCTATGTCCCAGAGTTTTGTCGTAAAATCCGAACTACCTGTCAAGACTTTTTTACCATCAGGCGAAAAGGCAACTGCGTAAACTTCGGAGGTATGACCCATAAACGTTTTTTCTGCTTTCCCTGTCTCTACATCCCAGAGCTTTGCCATAAAATCCAAACTGCCTGTCAAGATTTTTTTACCATCAGGCGAAAAAGCGACGGTAGTAATATCGGACAGATGCCCATTAAAGGCTTTTTTCGCTTTTCCTGTCTCTACATCCCATAGAATTGCCATAGCTCCCAAGCTGCCCGTCAAGACCTTTTTACCATCAGGTGAAAAGGCGACGGCGGTACATTTGGGAAAGCGTATGTCGTAACTATCATTGTATCGGAGGTTAAAAGTTTTTTCCGATTTCCCAGTTTCTACATCCCAAAGTTCTGCCTTTAAGCCCTTACTCCCTGTCAAAATCTTTTGTCCATCGGGCGAAAAAGCAACTCTAGTGACACCTGAACTATTAAAGGTTTTTTCAGCTTTTTCGCCCTTGATAGCCCAGAGCGCAGCCGAATTATAGCCTCCTGTCAATATCCATTGCCCATCTGGTGAGAAGGCAATGGGAGCAGTACCATTATTATCACCAATTAACAAATGTCTGACAAAGGTTTTTTCTATTTTTTCATTTTTTATATCCCATAGTTTTGTTGTTTGATCTATACTTTCCGTCAGTACTTTTTGTCTATCGGGTAAAAAGGTAACGGCGTAAACTACGGACAGATGACCGATAAAGTTTTTTTCCGCTTTCTCTGTTTCTATATCCCAAAGTTTTGCAGTAAAGTCTCCACTGCCTGTCAAAACCTTTTTCCCATCGGGCGAAAAGGCAACAGCGTAAACTTCGGCAGTATGACCTGTGAACGTTTTTTCGACTTTGCCTGTCTCTATGTTCCACAGCTTTGCTGTTTTGTCTTCACTACCTATCAATATCTTTTTCCCATCGGGTGAAAATGCAACAGCATTAACGTAGGATATACTAGCCATGAACGTTTTTTCTGCTTTACCTGTCTCAATGTCCCAAAGTTTTGTCATGTTGTCCTCACAGTTCATCACGACCTTTTTCCCATCAGGCGAAAACACAATAGTGAAAACTTCGGATGCAGTACCTGTGAACGTTTTTTCGACTTTGCCTGTCTTGATGTCCCAAAGTTTAGCCGTTTTGTCTTCACTACCTGTCAATATCTTTTTCCCATCGGGGGAAAACGCAACAGCAGTAACGGAGGAAGTATGACCCATGAAAGTTTTTTCGGCTTTGCCTGTCTCGATATCCCAAAGCATTGCCGTGTTATCTTGACTTCCTGTCAAAATCTTTCTCCCATCGGGTGAAAACGCAACAGTAGAAACTGTTCCCTGATGACCTTTTAGTATTTTTGTTACAAAAACGGCTTGGCTATCTGTTATTGTCTTGTAGAACATATCGTGTGAAATCTGACTTTCGGGGTGATGCTGGGAATTGTATTGCATCATCCGCATGGCGAGAGTCGAGTTGACATCACTCATTTTCATAAAGACAGCGGCGTTTTCGGCGGCACGGGCAGTTTTTTCTGCCCTTTGTGTTGCTTCCACGGCCTTTTGCTTTTCTTGATTGGCTTTTTCTCTTTCGGCTTCTGCTATTTTAGTGGCTTCTGTCGCCTTTTGCTGTGCTTGTTCTGCTTGATTTTTAGCAATTTCCGCTTCCTCTTTCTTTTTATTGATAGCCACAAAAACCTTTGCTATTTCAGCATCAATCGCTTCCCCTTTCGTTGGGTTGCACCGCCTTGCCGAATTGAACTTATTGAGTGCCAATTCATAATTTTCTTTTTTATCCACTAAAGCTGCTCTGCCTTGACGCATCAAGGTTTCATAATCGCAGTGTTCTTGTGCGGTCAGGCACAAATTGTTCAAAATGAATAGCAACAAAAAAGTATATCTTTTCATGTATTTATGGCATTTTATTGCCGATATTATGGTTTTATACTGAGGGGTGGTTATTCTGCCAAGAATTTTTTCACCCGTTCAAAATCCTTATGTTTGATACCCGCTGCTTCCAAATCTTCGATGTCTTTTAGAAAAACAGGTATTGTTTCTTGCCCGTCAGGAAAGGTTTTGCCTTTCCATTTTTTGTAAATGGCTTCGGCTTTATCATATTCATTGTTGAGTAAATAGCCCAGAGCTAAATTTGATTCAACACTCACTGCTTCGGGATTGAGTTGTAGCGTTTTTTGAGCGGCTTCGATGGCTTTTGTATATTCACCTGCGAAAAGAGCATAAAAGCTTAAATTAAAGTAATTACGTGCATTTGATGTATCCAATTGTGTACTTTTTAAACTAGCTTGATAGGCTCGATTAAACTTACGTTGCCTAATAAATAAATTAGCATAATTAGCCAAGTCCTCTGCAATACCTTTTAACCTTTTTAAATAGAGTGCTTTATCAATAGGTTGTAAGCAAGCGGGAATCTTTTGTATTGGATTTGCTAAATAATCACATTTTTTTAAATTTTTTAAGGTGCACAAAGACTCTGGTAAGCTCACCAATTGATTTGCTTCACAGTATAATTCTTGTAAAACCTTTAATTGTCCTATTGTTTCTGGTAAATTTGTTATTTGGTTGTAAGACAAACCCAACAATTTTAATTGGGAAATATCTCCTATTGCGTTAGGTAGTTCTTTTAATATATTATTGTTTAAGCCTAATGATTCTAAATGTTTTAATTTTCCTATCTCAATAGGTAAATTTGTTAGGTCATTTGCTGTTAAAGATAAGGATTGTAGGTTTAAAAGGTTGCCGATTTCAAAAGGCAAGGTTATTAAGTTATTTCCCGCTAAATCTAAGACTTCTAAGTGTTTTAAATTCCCAATGGATGGAGGCAGGCTTTTAATTTGGTTTCTTTGAAGAATTAATGATTTCAAATTTATCAGATTCCCTATTTCATTAGGCAGACTTAACAATCCATTCCTTCTTACATTTAAAAAATGTAAATTTATCAAATTGCCAATTTCTTTCGGCAAACTGTTCAAAAGATTCCGTAGCAAATTTAGCGAGGTCAGATTTATACACTTTCCTATTTCGATAGGCAAGTACGTTAGTCTGTTGTCCTCTAAATCTAACATTTGCAAATTCGTCAAATTCCCAATTTCTTTTGGTAAAATAGGGAATTCATTTTCACTCAAATAAAGTTCTTTTAGATTTTTTAGATTTCCAATTTCAGAAGGTAAACTTTTTAGATTAAGTCTCCTTAACCTTAAGATTTGCAGGTTTAGTAGTTTGCTAATTTCAATAGGAAATCTTGTCAAACGAGTACTACCTAGATTCAAATCTTGTAGATTTGTTAATTCACCTATTTCTACTGGGAGCGTTTCTAAAAATAGATTAATGCTTAAATCCAAATTTTCTAAATTTACTAGTTTGCCAATCTCAATAGGTAAAGTAGTTAATAGATTGCTACCTAAATCCAGATATTGTAGATTTGTTAACTCACCAATTTCAACAGGAAGTGACGTAAGTCTATTATTACCTAATTTTAAACTTTTTAATTTTTTTAGCATACTAATCTCAGGTGGTAAGTCTATCAATCCATTATCTCCTAAATAAATATCTTCGAGGTTCAATAATTTGCCTATTTCGGCAGGTAGGGTTGTCAATTGATTCCCTCCCAAGTTCAAGGTCTTTAGATTTGCTAATTTTGTTATTTCAAGAGGAAGGTATTTCAACTTATTATAACTAACTGACATTACGCAGTCCAAAAATTAGGATTTATGAAATAAAATACGGATAGAGTTTTTTAAATAAAATATCCTTAAAACAGGCTTTAAAG